>NZ_JBFRCU010000058.1:0-47293 GCF_052113205.1 Inquilinus sp. YAF38
ACCCGGCGGGTCGGCGCCGGCCTGCTGACCGTGGTCGCGCCCGAGGCGGCGCTGCCGGCCTTCCGCGCCGACTGGCCCGGCGCCATGGCGCTGCCGACGGAACGCTGGGACGGGCTGCTGGCCGACCGGCGCCTCGGCCCGGTGCTGATCGGCCCCGGCGGCGGGGCCGGGCCGGCGCTGCGCCAAGCAGTGGCGGCGGTGCGCGATGCCGGCAAGTCGCTGGTGCTCGATGCCGACGGCCTCGCCAGCTATGCCGGCGAGCCGCAGGCACTGGCGCGGGCCTTGGACGCCGACTGCGTGCTGACCCCGCATCAGGGCGAGTTCGATCGGCTGTTCGGCAAGGCCGAGGCCCCGCGCCTGGTCCGGGCGCGCCAGGCTGCGGTCGCGGCCGGCGCCGTGCTGGTGCTGAAGGGGGCGGACACCATCATCGCCGCGCCGGACGGCCGCGCCGCGATCAATGCCAATGCCCCGCCGACCCTGGCCACCGGCGGCACAGGCGATGTCCTGGCCGGCATGGTGCTGGGGTTGAAGGCGCAGGGCATGCCCGGCTTCGAGGCCGCCTGCGCCGCGGTCTGGCTGCACGGCGCCGCGGCCCAGCGGGTCGGCGCCGGGCTGATCGCCGAGGACGTGATCGACGCGCTGCCTGGCGTGCTGGACCGCATCGCCGGCGGGTCGTGAGCCACACGGGCGCCCGCGTTTTGCCTGTCGCCCGCAAAAACCCTGTGCTATGACCGCCCCTTCGCAGGGCCGACCCCCTTCGCTGCGCGTCGTTTTGTGCGTGTTTTCGGGAACGCGCAGGGGTGGGGGTCTTCGCGGGCGTGGCGGAATTGGTAGACGCACTGGATTTAGGTTCCAGCGGCGAAAGCCGTGGGGGTTCAAATCCCTCCGCCCGCACCATTGAACATCCCGACAGGGCACAGCTCGACCGACCTGTCACATCGACGGATTCCTGAAGACCGATGCAAGTGATCGAAACCAGCACCGAGGGTCTGCGGCACGAGTTCAAGATCGTCGTGCCTGCGGCCGACATCGAACAGCGCGTCCAGACGGAGCTCGTCAAGCTCGCGGGCCGGGTCAAGCTCCCCGGCTTCCGCCCCGGCAAGGTGCCGGTGTCGCTGATGAAGCAGCGCTACGGCAAGTCGGTCATGGGCGAGGTCCTGGAAGGGGCCGTCGACGAGGGCACCCGCCAGGCCCTGGAGGAGCGCAACCTCCGCCCGGCCCTGCGCCCGAAGGTCGAGGTGACCAGCTTCGACGAGGGCAAGGACCTCGAATACAAGGTCGATGTCGAGGTGCTGCCGGAGATCACCGCGCCGGCCTTCGACAGCGTCGAGATCGATCGTCCGGTCGCCGAGGTGACCGACGAGCAGATCTCGGCCGGCCTGACCCGGATCGCCGAGACCCGCCGCAAGTTCGAGCCGGTGACCGAGGAGCGCGGCCTGCAGGCCGGCGACGTCGCCGTCATCGACTTCGAGGGCAGCCTCGACGGCGCCGCGCCGAGCGAGGAGATGTCCGGCAAGGACCACCGCCTCGAGATCGGCTCGAACCGGTTCATCCCGGGCTTCGAGGAGCAACTGGTCGGCAAGAAGCCGGGCGAGCACGTCACCGTCTCGCTGAACTTCCCCGAGGAGTACCAGAGCGCTGATCACGCCGGGAAGCCGGCGGTGTTCGAGGTCGACGTCAAGTCGATCGAGCAGGGCGTGGTGCCCGAGGTGAACGAGGACTTCGCCAAGGAGCTGGGCTTCGAGGATCTCGAGGGCCTGCGCAACGCGGTCAAGGGCCAGACCGAGCAGGAGTTCGGCCGGGTGTCGCGCCTGCGCGCCAAGCGCAAGCTGCTCGACAAGCTGGCCGAGCTGGTCGACTTCGCCGTGCCGCAGGGCATGGTCGATCTCGAATTCGACCAGATCTGGCAGCAGGTGCAGCAGTCGATCGAGACCGGCGGCGACGACAATCCGGACAAGAACAAGCCGGAGGACGAGCTGAAGGCCGAGTATCGCGCCATCGCCGAGCGCCGCGTCCGCCTGGGCCTGCTGTTCGCCGAGATCGGCCGCGCCGAGAACGTCGAGGTGACGCAGGAAGAGCTGAACCGCGCCCTGATCGCCGAGGCCCGCCGCTATCCGGGCCAGGAGCAGCAGGTCGTCGACTTCTTCCGCAAGAACCCGCAGGCGATCGAGAATCTGCGGGCGCCGCTGTTCGAGGAGAAGGTCGTCGACCTGATCCTCGGCAAGATCAAGGTCAACGACACCACCGTGACGCCGGAGGAGTTGGCGCGCGACCCGGACGAGGACGAGGCGGGCGACGCCAAGCCGGCCGCCACCGACACCGCTTCCGGCGCTTGATCGGTTGAAGGTCGCCGCGGACCTCCCCTAATGTAGGGGAGAGCCGCGGCGCCCTGCCGGCCCGCGCGAGCCCTTCGAGGAACGTATGCCTCCGTATCAGCCGACCATGAACGCCCTGGTCCCGATGGTCGTCGAGCAGACCAATCGCGGCGAGCGCGCCTATGACATCTATTCCCGCCTCCTCAAGGAGCGGATCATCTTTCTGACCGGGCCGATCTATGACGAGCTGGCCAGCCTGGTCTGCGCCCAGCTGCTGTTCCTGGAATCGGAGAACCCGAAGAAGGACATCGCCTTCTACATCAACTCGCCGGGCGGGGTGATCACGGCAGGCATGGCGATCTACGACACCATGCAGTACATCCAGCCGAAGATCATGACCGTCTGCATCGGCCAGGCGGCTTCGATGGGCTCGCTGCTGCTGGCGGCCGGCGCCCCGGGCAAGCGCTTCGCCCTGCCGAACAGCCGGATCATGGTGCACCAGCCCTCCGGCGGCACCCGTGGCCAGGCCTCGGACATCGAGATCCAGGCGCGCGAGATCCTCAAGCTGCGGCAGCGGCTGAACGAGGTCTACGTCAAGCACACCGGTCAGAGCCTCGAGGAGATCGAGCGCTCGATGGACCGCGACAAATACATGTCGGCCGACGAAGCCAAGGGCTTCGGAATCGTCGATGAGGTCGTCGAACGGCGCCCGACCGTTGCCGAATAATCGATCTCTTTGCCCGCGGCCCTACCGATCCGGGCCGAAGGGCGCTATCTTGATTCGTGATGATGCGGATCTGCCTTGCGCCGGGACGAGCTTGTCGCAGGGTAGAGCCGCCGCCATCTGGAGGCAGCCGCATCCCGGCCCGCAGGTCCCCGCGGCGGGGAAGACGTGGATCGGTAACGCGGATGCGGAAGTGAGGCAGTGATGGGTAAGACCGCAGGCGGTGACTCGAAGAACACGCTCTACTGCTCGTTCTGCGGCAAGAGCCAGCACGAGGTTCGCAAGCTGATTGCGGGCCCGACTGTGTTCATCTGCGACGAGTGTGTCGAGCTGTGCACCGACATCATCCGCGAGGAGAACAAGACCACGCTGGTCAAGAACCGCGACGGGGTCCCGACGCCGAAGGACATCCGCAAGGTTCTGGACGACTACGTGATCGGCCAGGAGCACGCGAAGAAGGTGCTCTCGGTCGCCGTGCACAACCACTACAAGCGGCTGGCGCACGGCCAGAAGAACGGCGAGGTCGAGCTCGCGAAGTCGAACATCCTGCTGATCGGGCCGACCGGCTGCGGCAAGACGCTGCTGGCGCAGACCCTGGCCCGCATCCTCGATGTTCCCTTCACCATGGCCGACGCCACGACGCTGACCGAGGCGGGCTATGTCGGCGAGGATGTCGAGAACATCATCCTCAAGCTGCTGCAGGCCGCCGACTACAATGTCGAGCGGGCGCAGCGCGGCATCGTCTACATCGACGAGGTCGACAAGATCAGCCGCAAGTCGGACAACCCTTCGATCACCCGCGACGTCTCGGGCGAGGGCGTGCAGCAGGCCCTGCTGAAGATCATGGAAGGCACCATCGCTTCGGTGCCGCCGCAGGGCGGGCGCAAGCACCCGCAGCAGGAGTTCCTGCAGGTCGACACCACCAACATCCTGTTCATCTGCGGCGGTGCCTTCTCCGGGCTGGAGAAGATCATCTCGTCGCGCGGACGGGGCAGCTCGCTCGGCTTCGGCGCCGATGTGCGCGGGCCGGATGAGCGGACGACCGGCGAGATTTTCAGCGAGGTCGAGCCCGAGGATCTGCTGAAGTTCGGCCTGATCCCCGAATTCGTCGGCCGCCTGCCGGTGGTCGCGACGCTCGAGGATCTCGACTCGGAAGCGCTGATCGAGATCCTGTCCAAGCCGAAGAACGCGCTGGTGAAGCAGTACCAGCGCCTGTTCGAGATGGAGGACGTGCATCTGTCGCTGACCGACGATGCGCTGAAGGGCATCGCCAGCCGCGCCATCCAGCGCAAGACCGGCGCGCGCGGCCTGCGCTCGATCATGGAAAGCATCCTGCTCGAGCCGATGTACGACCTGCCGAGCATGAACGGCGTGGTCGAGATCGTGGTCAACCGCGAGGTGGTCGACGGCCGTGCCAAGCCGCTGCTGATCTATGCGGAGAAACAGCAGGAACGCGCTCCCGGCGCCTGAAACCGGGAGCCGGACACATCCTGACCGATCTGACAGCCGATGCCTCCGGGCATCGGCTGTTTCATTTCGAAGTTGGCGCAAACGGCCGCCTTTGGCTTGCCACTGCGGCCCGATTGCGCTCTTGTGACCCTACCATGAGGGCTGCAGCATCCCCGTCCCTTGAACGGCTTCCGGTCATCGCCACGTCTATTGGGCGCGCCGGGTCTCCTTCGTCCGGCGCCGGCGCGGCGCCGTTCCTCGGGCCGCTGCCCACCCCAGTAAGGCAGAACGCATGTTGAATCTGAACAAAGACACGCTGTACCCGGTGTTGCCTCTGAGGGACATCGTGGTCTTCCCGCACATGATCGTGCCCTTGTTCGTCGGCCGCGAGAAATCGGTGCGCGCGCTCGAGGATGTGATGAAGGAGGACAAGCAGATCCTCCTGGTCACCCAGCGCAACGCCTCGCAGGACGACCCGTCGCCGGAGGAGATCTTCGACGTCGGCACGATCGGGACGGTGCTGCAGCTGCTGAAGCTGCCGGACGGGACCGTCAAGGTGCTGGTCGAAGGCGTGAAGCGGGCGCGCATCGTGCGCTACGCCGACAACCCGGAATTCTTCCAGGCCCAGGTCGAGCCGCTTGAGGAGGTCACCGCCGACGCGCAGGAGGTCGAGGCGCTGGGCCGGGCCGCGGTCGCCCAGTTCGAGCAGTACATCAAGCTCAACAAGAAGATCCCGCCGGAGGTGCTGGTCTCGGTCAACCAGATCGAGGACGGCGCCAAGCTGGCCGACACCATCGCCGCGCACCTGTCGCTGAAGATCCCCGAGAAGCAGCAGATCCTCGAGATCGCCTCGATCACCGAGCGGCTGGAGAAGGTCTACGGCTTCATGGAGGGCGAGATCGGCGTCCTCCAGGTCGAGAAGCGCATCCGCAGCCGCGTCAAGCGGCAGATGGAGAAGACCCAGCGCGAGTACTATCTGAACGAGCAGCTGAAGGCGATCCAGAAGGAGCTCGGCGAGGGTGAGGACGGCCGCGACGAGGCGGCGGAGCTCGAGGAGCGGATCAACAAGGTCAAGCTGACCAAGGAAGCCCGCGACAAAGCCATGGGCGAGCTGAAGAAGCTGCGCTCGATGAGCCCGATGTCGGCCGAGGCCACGGTGGTCCGCAACTACCTCGACTGGATGCTGTCGATTCCCTGGAAGCAGCGGACCCGCACCAAGAAGGATCTGCTGCATGCCGAGCAGGTGCTGAACGACGACCATTTCGGCCTGGAGAAGGTCAAGGAGCGCGTGCTGGAGTACCTGGCCGTGCAGCAGCGGACCAACAAGATCCGCGGCTCGATCCTGTGCCTGGTCGGCCCGCCGGGCGTCGGCAAGACCTCGCTGGGCAAGTCGATCGCCAAGGCCACCGGCCGCAACTTCGTGCGCATGTCGCTGGGCGGCGTCCGCGACGAGGCGGAGATCCGTGGCCACCGGCGGACCTATATCGGCTCGATGCCCGGCAAGGTGCTGCAGGGCATGAAGAAGGCGAAGTCGTCGAACCCGCTGTTCCTGCTGGACGAGATCGACAAGCTCGGCGCCGACTACCGCGGCGACCCGTCGTCGGCGTTGCTGGAGGTGCTGGATCCGGAGCAGAACTCGACCTTCAACGACCACTATCTCGAAGTCGATTACGACCTGTCGGACGTGATGTTCATCTGCACGGCCAACAGCCTGCGCATGCCGCAGCCGCTGATGGACCGCATGGAGATCATCCGCATCCCCGGCTACACCGAGGATGAGAAGATCGAGATCGCCAAGCGCCACCTGATCCAGAAGCAGGCCGAGGCCAACGGCCTGAGGAAGGGCGAGTGGACGCTGACCGATGAGGCGCTGCGCGACCTGATTCGCTACTACACCCGGGAGGCGGGCGTCCGCAGCCTGGAGCGCGAGATCGCGGGCCTGGCGCGCAAGGCGGTGCGCGAGATCCTGTCGACCGACGTCAAGAAGATCGTCGTCAAGTCGGAAGATCTCGACAAGTATGCCGGCGTGCGCAAGTTCCGCTACGGCGAGGCGGAGCTGGAGGACATGGTCGGCGTCGTCACCGGCCTGGCCTGGACCGAAGTCGGCGGCGAGATCCTGACGATCGAGGCGGTGCCGGTCCCCGGCCGCGGCCGCGTGGTCGCCACCGGCAAGCTCGGCGACGTGATGAAGGAATCGGTGCAGGCGGCGGAAAGCTTCGCCAAGGCCCGCGCCGTGTCCTTCGGCATCAAGCCGACGCTGTTCGGCAAGCGCGACATCCACGTCCATGTGCCGGAGGGGGCGACCCCGAAGGACGGGCCGTCGGCCGGCGTCGCCATGGTCGTGGCCATCGTCTCGGCGCTGACCGGGAACCCGGTCCGCCGCGACGTGGCGATGACCGGCGAGGTCACCCTGCGCGGACGCGTGCTGCCGATCGGCGGACTGAAGGAGAAGCTGTTGGCGGCGGTCCGGGCCGGCATCAAGACCGTGATTATTCCGAAGGACAATGAAAAAGACCTTGCGGATATTCCGGATTCGGTGAAGAAGGCCTTGGCAATCCTGCCGACCGCCAGTGTCGAGGAGGTTCTGAAGAACGCCCTGGTGCGTCCTCTGGAACCGATCGAATGGAAGGATACGGATGTGGACGACATCGCCCCCGTTGCCGCCGATGGCGACGACGAAGCGGTGATCCGCCACTGACCAATTGCGGCGGCCTTGGAACTCGGCAGAATTCCATGTGTTTCAGGGCCGCCGACGATTGACCGTGTTTCCGCGATACGCTTACATTTCGTGACGTTTCGGTGTCGGGAAAAGGCGCATCGAACGGTTGTCGGTTTGGAGAGTACCTAGCCTGTATCCGGCGAACCCGCCGGAACGACCAACGCAGAGCCTGAAGGAGGCCGACACGTGAACAAGAACGATCTCGTCGCACACGTCGCGGAAAGCACCGGTCTGTCGCGTGCCGATGCTGGCAACGCCATCGACAGCTTCATCGACGGCGTCACCCAGACGTTGACGAAGGGGGGGGAGGTCCGCCTCGTTGGGTTCGGCACCTTCGGTGTTGCGGCGCGTGCCGCGTCTGAGGGCCGCAACCCGCGCACCGGCGAGACCATCAAGATCGCCGCCTCCAAGCAGGTGAAGTTCAAGGCCGGCAAGGGCCTGAAGGACTCCGTCAACAGCGCCGGCGGCAAGAAGAAGTAAGCCTCCGCGTATGGACCTGAACCGGCCGGTCGGCGCCCTGGCCCGACCGGCCGCTTCATGTCCGGGCCCCGCGGCTTCGCCTCCGAGGGCCCGCCCGGGCGATTAGCTCAGTTGGTAGAGCATCGGTTTTACACACCGAGTGTCGGCGGTTCGAGCCCGTCATCGCCCACCAGTTCCCGGCCGCTCCGGCGGCCGTCGCGGCTTCCCGAATCCCAGGTCTATCCTTGATCCGGCCGCCGCGAAAATCCCGCACCGCCCGCTGGCAATACAAGTTGACAGCCCCCGGTGGAGTGGGTATCTCAAGCGCCTCGCCGCGATGAGCGGCCAGATGCGGGTGTAGCTCAGTTGGTTAGAGCGCCGGCCTGTCACGCCGGAGGCCGCGGGTTCAAGTCCCGTCACTCGCGCCACTTCCTGTTTTCCGGTCTCGCTCCGGGTTTCGGCGGTCCGCCGAAGGCCCCGTGATCGTTGCCGGCACCCTGCGCGGGTGTAGCTCAGTTGGTTAGAGCGCCGGCCTGTCACGCCGGAGGCCGCGGGTTCAAGTCCCGTCACTCGCGCCACTTCCCCTGCCATCATCAGTATTGCTCCCGGGCCGGCCTCGTCTTCGACGGGCTATTCGGCCCTTGCTGCATTTGGACGCGGCTGGACCCGCCAGTCCAACTGGCCGTTCACGATGCCTTCCGGGAGTGCGAAGATCTCAGCAAAATCATGCAGTTGAGAAGCATTCGCATTTACAAAATGTGGCGGAAATTCGCTTCTCTCGTCCGACATGCCGGCCTATAAAGGCCGCGCCGGAAGGGCGGCCGTGACGGACGGCCTTCACGACGAAGAAAGAGATTTGGGGTGGAGCGCCTGCCGATCAAGATCGCGCAGGCTCCACGTGTGACGGGTGAGCGATGACGACCTCTCTAGTGTCGGAGTACTTTCCGATCCTCGTCTTCCTGGCGATCGCCATCGTGATCGCCGGCGCCGCGGTCGGCGCATCCCTCGTCGTCGGGAAGCAGAATCCGGACAGCGAGAAGCTCTCGGCCTATGAGTGCGGCTTCGACGCCTTCGCCGATGCGCGCTCCAAGTTCGACGTCCGGTTCTACCTGGTCTCGATCCTGTTCATCATCTTCGACCTGGAAGTGGCGTTCCTGTTCCCCTGGGCCGTGGCGCTCAAGAACATCGGGATGTTCGGCTTCTGGTCGATGATGGTGTTCCTCGGCGTCCTGACCGTCGGCTTCATCTACGAGTGGAAGAAGGGAGCGCTGGAATGGGAGTGAGCGCGACGCAGCCGGGCAGCACGGTGGCGAGCAGCCCCGTGGGCGTCGGCACGCCGATCCCGCCGGGCGCCGGGCAGGACGCGGTGATCCGCGCCGCCAACGCCGAGATCCAGGACCGCGGCTTCCTGCTGACCCAGTTCGACTCGCTGATCGACTGGGCGCGCACCGGATCGCTGTGGCCGATGACCTTCGGCCTGGCGTGCTGCGCGGTGGAGATGATCCACGCCTACATGCCCCGTTACGACCTGGACCGACTCGGAGTCATCCCGCGGCCCAGTCCGCGCCAGTCCGACGTCATGATCGTTGCCGGCACCCTGACCAACAAGATGGCTCCGGCCCTGCGCAAGGTCTACGACCAGATGCCGGAGCCGCGCTGGGTCATCTCCATGGGCTCCTGTGCCAATGGCGGCGGCTACTATCACTATTCCTACTCGGTGGTGCGCGGCTGCGACCGCGTCGTCCCGGTCGACATCTATGTCCCGGGCTGCCCGCCGACGGCCGAGGCCCTGGTCTACGGCATCATGCAGCTGCAGAAGAAGATCCGGCGCGGCAACCGGATCATCCGCTGAGGGATCGGGAAGCGAGAATGGCATCGATCCAGGAACTGACCGATCTCGGCACGGCCCTCGCGGCGGCGCTGGGCGCGGATGTGCTCGATCACGCGGTGTCGCCGACGGCCGAGCTGACCCTGACTGTCCGGCGTGACTCGATCGTCCGGGTGCTGACCCATCTGCGCGACGCGCCCGAGACCCTGTTCGAGCAGCTGACCGACCTCTGCGGCGCCGACTATCCGACCCGGCCGGAGCGGCTGGAGGTGATCTACCACCTGCTCAGCTTCCGGCATAACCGCCGGATCCGGATCAAGCTGACGACCGATGAGGACACGCCGGTGCCGTCGGCTGCCGGCACCTTCCCGGCCGCGACCTGGTTCGAGCGCGAGGCCTGGGACCTGTACGGCATCTTCTTCGCCGACAACCCGGACCTGCGC
Organism: Inquilinus sp. YAF38; assembly: GCF_052113205.1. NCBI lineage: Bacteria > Pseudomonadati > Pseudomonadota > Alphaproteobacteria > Rhodospirillales > Rhodospirillaceae > Inquilinus > Inquilinus sp. YAF38. Next base: position 9,938 of record NZ_JBFRCU010000058.1, read on the forward strand.
CGCATCCTCACCGATTACGGCTTCGAGGGGCATCCGCTGCGCAAGGACTTCCCGCTGACCGGCTATGTCGAAGTCCGCTACGACAATGAGCAGAAGCGGGTGGTGTACGAGCCGGTCAAGCTGACCCAGGATTTCCGCACCTTCGACTTCCTCAGCCCGTGGGAAGGCATGACGCGGCCCGGTCCTGATGTGCCCGTGGTTCTGCCGGGCGACGAGAAGGCCGCGCTGAACGAGCCGAAGGCGTAAGCATCATGGTCGAGACCCAGATCAAGCCCTACACCATGAACTTCGGCCCGCAGCACCCGGCCGCTCACGGCGTGCTGCGCCTGGTGCTGGAGCTGGACGGCGAGGTGGTCGAGCGGGCCGATCCGCATATCGGGCTGCTGCACCGCGGCACCGAGAAGCTGATCGAGTACAAGACCTACATGCAGGCGACGCCGTATTTCGATCGCCTGGACTACGTCGCGCCGATGAACCAGGAGCACGCCTTCGCCCTGGCGGTGGAGCGGCTGCTCGGCGTCACCGTGCCGGAGCGCGGCCAGTACATCCGGGTGCTGTTCTCCGAGATCAGCCGCATCCTCAACCATCTGCTCAACATCACCACCTACGCGCTCGATGTCGGCGCGGTGACCCCGTCTCTATGGGGCTTCGAGGAGCGCGAGCTCCTGATGGAGTTCTACGAGCGGGTGTCGGGCGCGCGGCTGCACGCCAACTACTTCCGTCCGGGCGGCGTCGCTCAGGACATGCCGGCCGGCCTGGCCGACGACATCTTCGCCTACACCGAGCGCTTCCCGAAATTCGTCGACGATCTCGAAAGCCTGCTGACCGAGAACCGGATCTTCAAGCAGCGCCTGGTCGATATCGGCGTGGTGACGGCCGAGCAGGCAAAGGCCTGGGGCTTCACCGGCGTCATGCTGCGGGCCTCGAACGTGTCCTGGGACCTGCGCAAGTCGCAGCCCTATGAGGTCTATGACAGGCTCGATTTCGACATTCCGGTCGGCCTGACCGGCGACTGCTACGCCCGCTACCTGCTGCGGATCGAGGAGATGCGCCAGTCCAACCGCATCATCCGCCAGTGCCTGGAGCAGATGCCGAAGGACGGCCCGGTCAAGACCACCGACCGCAAGGTGTCGCCGCCGCCGCGCGCGGACATGAAGCGCTCGATGGAAGCGCTGATCCATCACTTCAAGCTCTACACCGAGGGCTATCACGTCCCGGCCGGCGAGACCTATGCCGCGGTCGAGGCGCCGAAGGGCGAGTTCGGCGTCTATCTGGTCGCGGACGGCACCAACCGCCCGTATCGCTGCCGCATCCGCGCCCCGGGCTTCGCCCATCTGCAGGGGCTCGACTTCATGAGCCGGGGGCACATGCTGGCCGATGCGGTCGCGATCATCGGCAGCCAGGACATCGTGTTCGGGGAGATCGACCGATGACGGCCGCAGGGATTGCGCCGGAGGCGGAGCAGCCGAAGGAATTCGCCTTCACGCCCGAGAATCTCGAGCGGGCGAAGAAGATCATCGCCAAATACCCCGAGGGCAAGCAGCAGAGCGCGGTGATCCCGCTGCTCGACATCGCCCAGCGCCAGCACCACAACTGGATCCCGCGGGTGGCGATGGACCATGTCGCCGACCTGCTGGAGATGCCGCGCATCCGGGTGTACGAGGTCGCCAGCTTCTACACCATGTTCAACAAGGCGCCGGTCGGCCGCCACTTCTTCCAGGTCTGCACCACCACCCCGTGCTGGCTGCGCGGCTCCGGCGAGGTGATGAAGGCCCTGCAGGACAAGGCCGGCTGCGGCCACCACGAGACCAGTGAGGACGGCCTGTTCTCGGTGCTCGAGGTCGAGTGCCTGGGCGCCTGCGTCAACGCCCCGATGGTCCAGATCAACGACGATTTCTACGAGGATCTGGACTACGACAAGACGGTCGCGCTGATCGACGCGCTGAAGGCCGGCCAGCAGACCACGCCCGGCCCGCAGAACGGCCGCACCAACTCCGAGGCGCTGTCCGGCGCGACCACCCTGCTGAACATGCGGCCCGGCCACCGCCCGGCCGTGCCGGCCTCGGCGGCCCCTCCGGTCGCGGACGGCGGCAAGGGCGATCAGCCGGACCCGGCGCCCGGCGCCGCCCCGCCGGCGCATGAGGTCGCGGCCCAGGCCGAGGCTTCTCCTGGTGCCCATCGTGGCGATGCCGAGCCCGAGAAGAAGGGCAGGCCGAAGCAGAAGGTCGAGACGAGCGGCGACCACGCCGGCACCGCGGATTCGGGAGAAAAGTGATGCTGCGCGACGAAGACCGCATCTTCACCAATCTCTACGGCTGGGACGACTGGGGCCTGGACGGCGCCCGCCGCCGCGGCATCTGGAGCGACACCAAGGCGCTGGTCGATCTCGGCCGCGACAAGATCATCGAGGAGGTCAAGACCTCCGGCCTGCGCGGCCGCGGCGGCGCCGGCTTCCCGACCGGCATGAAGTGGTCCTTCATGCCGAAGGAGAGCAAGGACGGCCGCCCGAGCTACCTGGTCATCAACGCCGACGAATCCGAGCCGGGCACCTGCAAGGACCGCGAGATCCTGCGCTTCGACCCGCACCGGCTGATCGAGGGCGCGCTGCTAGCCTCCTTCGCCATGGGGGCGCACGCCTGCTACGTCTACATCCGGGGCGAGTTCTACGGCGAAGCCTCGAACATGCAGGTCGCGATCGACCAGGCCTATGACGCCGGCCTGCTCGGCAAGAATGCGGCCGGCACCGGCTGGGATTTCGACCTGTACCTGCATCGCGGCGCCGGCGCCTATATCTGCGGCGAGGAAACCGCGCTGCTGGAGAGCCTGGAGGGCAAGAAGGGCCAGCCGCGCAACAAGCCGCCATTCCCGGCCGGCGCCGGCCTGTATGGCTGCCCGACCACGGTCAACAACGTCGAGACCATCGCCGTCGTCGGCGAGATCCTGCGCCGCGGCGGCGCCTGGTTCGCCGGCATCGGCCGGCCGAAGAACCAAGGCACCAAGCTGTTCTGCATCTCCGGCCATGTGAACCAGCCCTGCAATGTCGAGGAAGAGCTCGGCATCCCGATGCGGGAGCTGATCGACCGTCATGCCGGCGGCGTGCGCGGCGGCTGGGACAACCTGAAGGCGGTGATCCCCGGCGGCTCCTCCGCCCCAATCCTGCCGAAGGACATCTGCGACACCGTCCTGATGGATTTCGACGCGCTGCGCGAGGTCAAGTCGGCGCTCGGCACCGCCGGGCTGATCGTCATGGACAAGTCGACCGACGTGATCTACGCGATCGCCCGCCTGTCGCGCTTCTACATGCATGAGAGCTGCGGCCAGTGCACGCCGTGCCGCGAGGGCACCGGCTGGATGTACCGGGTGATGCAGCGCATGGTCACCGGCGATGCGCGGTCGGACGAGATCGACATGCTGCTGCAGGTGACCAAGCAGATCGACGGCCGCAGCATCTGCGCCCTCGGCGACGCGGCAGCCTGGCCGGTCCAGGCGCTGATCCGGCATTTCCGCGACGAGATGGAGGAGCGGATCCGCGACTATCGCGACCGCGCCCATCGCCGCGAAGCTGCGGAATAGGAAGGCACCGATGCCCAAGCTGACGATTGACGGGGTCGAGATCGAGGTCGAGCCGGGCACATCGGTGCTGCAGGCCTGCGAGCGCCTCGGCATCGAGGTGCCGCGCTTCTGCTTCCACGACAAGCTTTCGGTGCCGGCCAACTGCCGCATGTGCCTGGTCGAGATGGAGAAGGCGCCGAAGCCGATCGCGTCCTGCGCGATGCCGGCCGGCGACGGCATGGTGATCCGGACGAACACCGATGTCGTGCGCGACGCGCGCCGCGGCATCATGGAGTTCCTGCTGATCAACCATCCGCTCGACTGCCCGATCTGCGACCAGGGCGGCGAGTGCGACCTGCAGGACCAGGCCGTGGCCTACGGCTTCGACCGCGGCCGCTACACCGAAGGCAAGCGCGCGGTCACCGACAAGTATCTCGGGCCGCTGATCGAGACCTTCATGACCCGGTGCATCCAGTGCACCCGCTGCATCCGCTTCATCGACGAGATCGCCGGTGTGCCGGTGCTCGGCGGCGTGAACCGCGGCGAGCACATGGAGATCACCACCTATGTCGAGCAGGCGATCGCGTCCGAACTGTCGGGCAACCTGGTCGATGTCTGCCCGGTCGGGGCGCTGACCTCCAAGCCCTACGCCTTCAGCGCCCGGCCGTGGGAGCTGCGCAAGACCGAGACGGTCGACGTGCTCGACGCCATCGGCTCGAACATCCGCATCGACGCCCGCGGCGGCGAGGTGATGCGCGTGCTGCCGCGGCTGAACGAGGACGTCAACGAGGAGTGGATCAACGACAAGACCCGCTACGCGATCGACGGGCTGAAGCGCCGCCGCATCGACCGGCCCTATGTCCGGCGTGACGGCAAGCTGCAGCCGGCCAGCTGGGCCGAGGCGTTCCAGGCCATCGCCGGGAAGGCCAAGGGGCTGGACGGCAAGCGCATGGCGGCGATCGCCGGCGACACCGTCGACGCCGAGGCCATGGTCGCGCTGAAGGACCTGATGACCGCCTTCGGCTCGCCGAACCTCGACTGCCGCCAGGACGGGGCGAAGCTGCCGGCCGGGCCGCGCGGCGCCTATCTGTTCAACAGCGGCATCGCCGGGATCGAGCAGGCCGACGTCATCCTGCTGGTCGGCACCAACCCGCGCTCCGAGGCGGCGATCGTCAACGCCCGCATCCGCAAGCGCTGGCTGAAGAACGGCCTGACCGTCGGTGTGGTCGGCCCGGCTGTCGACCTGACCTACCGCACCCGCCATCTCGGCGCCGGGCCGGAGACGCTGGCGGCGATCGCCGACGGCACCGACGGCTTCGCCGAGGTGCTGCGCAACGCCAAGGCGCCGCTGCTGATCGTGGGGCAGGGCGCCCTGACCCGTGAGGACGGTGCCCAGGTGCTGGCCGCCTGCCGCCGGATCGCCGAGATCTTCGGCCTGGTCCGCGACGACTGGAACGGCTTCAACGTGCTGCACACCGCGGCGGCGCGGGTCGGCGGGCTCGATCTCGGCTTCGTGCCGGGCCTGGGCGGCCACGACGTCGCCGGCATCCTCGACGGCGCGACCAAGGGCGAGATCGACTTCGTCTGGCTGCTGGCGGCCGACGAGATCGACACCGGCCGGCTGGGCAGCGCCTTCGTGGTCTATCAGGGCCATCACGGCGACCGTGGCGCCCACCGCGCCGACGTGATCCTGCCGGGGGCCGCCTACACCGAGAAGAACGCCACCTACGTCAACACCGAAGGCCGCGTGCAGCAGGCCCGCATGGCGGTGTTCCCGCCGGGCGAGGCGCGCGAGGACTGGAAGATCCTGCGCGCCGCCAGCGACGTCCTGGGCCAAAAGCTGCCCTATGACAGCCTGCGCGAGGTGCGCCAGCGCCTGGTCGCGGTGAACCCGGTCTTCGGGGCGCCGGACACCCGGGCGGCGGGCGAGTGGGGGGCCTTCGGCGCCGAGGGCGCGATGGGCTCGGCGCCCTTTGTCTCGGCGGTCGAGAACTTCTACATGACGGACCCGATCACCCGCGCCTCGGAGACGATGGCGCAGTGCATCGACGAAATCCTGGGCCAGCACAAAGCGGCGGCGGAGTAGGGCGATGGGTTTCTGGAGCGGATACGCCTGGCCGATGGTTCTCGTCGTCCTTCAGATCATCGCGATCATCCTGCCGCTGATCGTCGCGGTGGCCTACCTGACCTATGCCGAGCGCAAGGTGATGGCGGCGATGCAGCTGCGCCAGGGGCCGATGGTGGTCGGCCCGTTCGGCCTGCTGCAGCCGATCGCCGACGGCCTCAAGCTGCTGAGCAAGGAGACGATCATCCCGTCCGGCGCCAACCGGATGCTGTTCATCCTGGCGCCGATGATCACCTTTTTCCTCAGCCTCGTGGCCTGGGCGGTGATTCCGTTCGACGACGGCTGGGTGCTGGCCGACATCAATGTCGGCGTCTTGTACCTGTTCGCGATCTCGTCGCTCGGCGTCTACGGCATCATCATCGCCGGCTGGTCGTCGAACTCGAAATACGCCTTCCTCGGCGGCCTGCGCTCCGCGGCGCAGATGGTGTCCTACGAAGTCTCGATCGGCTTCGTCATCATCACCGTGCTGCTCTGCGTCGGCTCGCTCAACATCTCCGACATCGTCAGGGCGCAGCAGACCATCTGGTTCGCGGTCCCGCTGTTCCCGATGTTCGTGATCTTCTTCATCTCGGCGCTGGCCGAGACCAACCGGGCGCCCTTCGACCTGCCCGAGGGCGAATCCGAGATCACCGGCGGCTTCATGGTCGAATACTCGTCCATGACCTATGCGCTGTTCTTCCTCGGCGAATACGCCAACATGATCCTGATGAGCGGGATGACGACGATCCTGTTCCTCGGCGGCTGGCTGCCGCCCTTCGGCTTCGCGCCGTTCACCTGGATCCCCGGCGTGATCTGGTTCGTGGCGAAGATCCTGTTCTGCCTGTTCGTGTTCATCTGGGTCCGGGCGACGCTGCCGCGCTTCCGGTACGACCAGCTGATGCGGCTGGGCTGGAAGGTGTTCCTGCCGTTCTCGCTGGCCTGGGTGGTGATCACCGCCGGCGTGCTGACCGCCTTCGGCTGGCTGCCGAACTGAGAGGCCGAGACCATGGCATTCATCGACCGCACCGCCCGCAGCCTGCTGCTCAAGGAAATCCTGGGCGGGCTGGCGCTGACCTTCAGCTACATGTTCAAGCAGAAGGCGACGCTGAACTACCCCTTCGAGAAGGGGCCGCTGAGCCCGCGCTTCCGCGGCGAGCACGTGCTGCGCCGCTATCCCAGCGGCGAGGAGCGGTGCATCGCCTGCAAGCTGTGCGAGGCGATCTGCCCGGCCCAGGCCATCACCATCGAGGCCGAGCCGCGCGCGGACGGCAGCCGCCGCACCACGCGCTACGACATCGACATGACCAAGTGCATCTATTGCGGCCTGTGCCAGGAGGCCTGCCCGGTGGATGCGATCGTCGAGGGACCGAACTTCGAGTTCGCCACCGAGACGCGCGAGGAGCTTTTCTACAACAAGGAAAAGCTGCTGCAGAACGGGGACCGCTGGGAAGCGCAGATCGCCGCGAACATTGCGATCGACGCGCCGTACCGGTAAGACCCGCCTCGCCGGGGGATTCGGCCGGCTCCCACAGGGGAGCGGCGCCGAGGGGAAGAGCAACCGTGACCTCGAGCGTCCGCAGGGGACGACAGGGAGCACCGTGAGATGATCATCCAGGCCTTGGCCTTCTATCTGTTCGCCGCGATCACCGTGGCTTCCGCCGTGATGGTGATCTCGGCCCGCAACTCGGTGCATTCGGTGCTGTTCCTGATCCTCGCCTTCTTCAACGCGGCGGCGCTGTTCGTGCTGATCGGGGCGGAGTTCCTGGCGATGATCCTGGTCGTCGTCTATGTCGGCGCGGTCGCGGTGCTGTTCCTGTTCGTCGTGATGATGCTGGACATCAACTTCGCCGAGCTGCGGGCCGGCTTCCTGCGCTACATGCCGGTCGGCGCGCTGATCGGCGTGGTGCTGCTGGTCGAGCTGTTCCTGCTGTACGGCTCGGTCGGCGGCCCCTCGATCCTGTCCGCGGGGGCGGCGAAGGCGGGCCCGACCAACACGGCGGCGCTGGGCCAGCTGATCTACACGCAGTACGCCTTTCCGTTCCAGGCCGCGGGCCTCGTCCTGCTGGTCGCGATGATCGGGGCGATCGTGCTGACCCACCGCCACCGCGCCGGCGTCCGCCGCCAGGTGATCTCAAATCAGCTCGCGCGCCGCCGCGAGGAGGTGATGGTGATCAAGAAGATCGGCACCGGGGAAGGGGCCTGACACGATGACGATCGGACTCGGGCACTACCTCGTCCTCGCGGCGATCCTGTTCACGCTCGGCATCTTCGGCGTGTTCCTGAACCGCAAGAACGTCATCGTCATCCTGATGTCCGTCGAGCTCATGCTGCTCGCCGTCAACATCAACCTCGTCGCCTTCTCGGTCGCGCTCGGCGACCTGGTGGGACAGGTGTTCGCGCTGTTCGTGCTGACCGTCGCCGCCGCCGAGGCGGCGATCGGCCTCGCGATCCTCGTCGTCTACTTCCGCAACCGCGGCTCGATCGCGGTTGAGGACATCAACATGATGAAGGGCTGAGGCGCCCCCGATGGACATAGCAGCAATCTTCCTGCCGCTGGCCGGCTTCCTGATCGCAGGACTGTTCGGCCGCCTCATCGGCGACCGCGCCTCGATGGCCGTGACGACGCTGGCCGTCTGCGTCGCCGCCGTCATCTCCTGGTGGCTGTTCTTCGACGTCGCCATCGACGGCAACGTCCGCACCCATTCGCTGTTCCTGTGGATCAGCAGCGGCACCTTCGTCGCCGATTGGGCGCTGAAGTTCGACACGCTGACCGCCGTGATGCTGATCGTGGTCAACACCGTCTCCGCGATGGTGCACGTCTACTCGATCGGCTACATGTCGCACGACCATTCGAAGCCGCGCTTCTTCGCCTATCTGAGCCTGTTCACCTTCGCCATGCTGATGCTGGTGACGGCGGACAACCTGGTGCAGCTGTTCTTCGGCTGGGAGGGCGTCGGCCTGGCGTCCTACCTGCTGATCGGCTTCTGGCACGAGAAGGAGAGCGCCCGCGCCGCCGCGGTAAAGGCGTTCCTGGTCAACCGCGTCGGCGACTTCGGCTTCGCCCTGGGCATCTTCGCCGTCTACAAGATCTTCGGCACGGTGCGGTACGAGGAGATCTTCGCCGCCGCGCCGCATCTGGTCGATGCCCGGATCAACTTCCTCGGCATGGACCTGCCGGCCCTGACCACCGCCTGCCTGCTGCTGTTCGTCGGCGCCATGGGCAAGTCGGCCCAGCTCGGCCTGCACACCTGGCTGCCGGACGCGATGGAAGGCCCGACCCCGGTCTCGGCCCTGATCCATGCCGCCACCATGGTCACCGCCGGCGTGTTCATGCTGGCGCGCATGTCGCCGCTGTTCGAATACGCCCCGGATGCGCTGGCCGTGGTCTGCGTCGTCGGCGCGCTGACCGCCTTCGTCGCCGCGACAATCGGCCTGACCCAGTTCGACATCAAGCGGGTCATCGCCTATTCGACCATGAGCCAGCTCGGCTACATGTTCTTCGCCATCGGCGTCTCGGCCTATCAGGCGGCGATCTTCCACCTGCTGACCCACGCCTTCTTCAAGGCGCTGCTGTTCCTCGGTGCCGGCTCGGTGATCCATGCCATGGGCGGCGAGCAGGACATGCGCAAGATGGGCGGCATCTGGAGGCTGATCCCCTGGACCTACGCCCTGATGTGGATCGGCAGCCTGGCGCTGGCCGGCATCGGCATCCCCGGCGTGTTCGGCTTCGCCGGCTTCTACTCCAAGGACATGATCCTCGAGGCGTCCTGGGCCGCCCACACCAATGTCGGCGCCTTCGCCTATTGGCTCGGTATCCTGGCCGCGGTGATGACCGCCTTCTACAGCGGCCGCCTCCTGTTCCTGACCTTCCACGGCAAGCCGCGTGCCGACCACCACACCATGGACCATGCCCATGAATCCCCGCCGGTGATGCTGGTGCCGCTGCTGATCCTCGGCACTGGCGCGGTGCTGGCCGGCCTGATCGGCTACGACGTCTTCGTCGGCGAGGGGCGCGAGCACTTCTGGCGCGAGGCGATCCTGGTGCTGCCCGCCCAGGACAGCATCGAGGCGGCGCACCATGTCGCCCTGTGGGTCAAGCTGCTGCCGCTGGTTGCCGGGCTGGTCGGGCTCGCCGCCTCCTGGGTGTTCTACATCCAGTCGCCGGGTCTGCCGGGCGCGGTGGTGCGGGCGTTCAGGCCGGTCCACCAGCTGTTCTTCCGCAAGTGGTACTTCGACGAGATCTACGACGCGCTGTTCGTCAAGCCGGCCTTCGTCATCGGCCGGGCCCTGTGGAAGGGCGGCGACGGGGCGATCATCGACCGGCTCGGGCCGGACGGCGTCGCGGCCACCTCGATCGGCATCGCCCGTCGGGCCAGCCGGCTCGAGAGCGGATATGTCTACCACTATGCCTTCGTCATGGTGATCGGCGTGGTCGCGCTGGTCTCCTGGTATGTCTTCGGCGGCCGGATCTGAGAGTGACCCATGGGTAATTGGCCGATCCTCTCGCTCGCCACCTTCCTGCCGCTGGTCGGGGCCGCGCTGATCCTGCTGCTGGCCCGGGGCAGCGACGCCGCCGTGGCCGCCACCTCCCGCTGGGTGGCGCTGTGGACCACGCTCGTCACCTTCGCCCTCTCGGTCGCCATCTGGCTCGGCTTCGACCCCTCCGCGGTCGGCTTCCAGATGGAAGAGAAGGTGGCGTGGTTCCCGGACCTCAACATCGCCTATCACATGGGCGTCGACGGCATCTCGGTGCTGTTCGTCGTCCTCTCGGCCTTCCTGATGCCGATCTGCATCCTCGCCAGCTGGGAGAGCATCCACAGCCGGGTGAAGGAGTACATGGTCTCGTTCCTGATCCTCGAGACCATGATGATCGGCATGTTCTGCGCGCTCGACTACGTGCTGTTCTACGTCTTCTTCGAGGGCGTGCTGATCCCGATGTTCGTGATCATCGGCATCTGGGGCTCGGGCCCGCGCCGCATCTACGCCGCCTTCAAGCTGTTCCTGTTCACGCTGCTCGGCTCGGTGCTGATGCTGGTGGCGCTGCTGGCCATGTATGTCCAGGCCGGCACCACCGACATCCCAACCCTGCTGGCGACCGATTTCGGCTACGACATGCAGGTCTGGCTGTGGCTGGCCATGTTCGCCTCCTTCGCCGTGAAGGTGCCGATGTGGCCGGTCCACACCTGGCTGCCGGACGCCCATGTGGAAGCGCCCACCGCGGGCTCGGTGATCCTGGCCGGCGTGCTGCTGAAGATGGGCGGCTACGGCTTCCTGCGCTTCTCGATTCCGATGCTGCCGGAAGCGACGGCGCTGCTGACGCCGCTGGTCTACGGCCTGTCGATCGTCGCGGTCATCTACACCTCCCTGGTCGCCCTGGCGCAGGAGGACATGAAGAAGATGATCGCCTATTCCTCGATCGCGCATATGGGCTTCGTCACCGCCGGCATGTTCTCGCTGACCCAGCAGGGCGTGGAAGGCTCGATCTTCCAGATGCTCAGCCACGGCGTGGTCTCGTCGGCGCTGTTCCTCTGCGTCGGCGTGGTCTATGACCGGCTGCACACCCGCGAGATCGCGCGCTACGGCGGCCTGGCCAACAACATGCCGAAATACGCCGTGTTCTTCATGATCATGCTGCTCGGCTCGGTCGGCCTGCCGGCCACTTCGGGCTTCGTCGGCGAGTTCCTGATCCTGACCGGGCTGTTCCAGGTGAACACCTGGGTCGCGACCCTGACCGCGACCGGCCTGGTGCTGGGCGCCACCTATATGCTGCTGCTGTACCGCAAGGTCATCTTCGGCGAGATCACCCGCGAGGATGTGCGGAAGATGACCGACCTGAGCCCGCGCGAGATCGTGCTCTTCGTGCCGCTGGCCCTGGTGGTGCTGTGGATGGGCATCTACCCGTCCAGCTTCCTGAACGTGATGTCGGTCTCGGTCGACCATCTCATCACCCAATACCACGCCGATCTCGGCCGCGCCGACGCGGTCGCGTTGGCCGTCCGCTGAGCCGGGGATCCGATCGCCATGGTGTCTTTTCCCGATCTGATGCCGGCCCTGCCGGAGATCTTCCTGGCCTGCGCCGGCATGGCGCTGCTGCTGATCGGTGTCTTCCTGGGCGAGAAGTCGACCCGGATCGTCGCCTCGCTGGCGGTGATGTCCTTCATCATCGCCGGCGCCCTGCTGGTGATGGGGCCCGGCGGCCGGACGGTGACCTTCAACGGCATGTTCGTGGCCGACCATTTCGCCGTCTTCATGAAGATCCTGGTGCTGATCGGTTCGGCGCTCACCCTGATCCTGTCGCTCGACTACCTCGAGCATGAGGGCATGTCGCGCTTCGAGTTTCCGGTGCTGTTCGTGCTGGCAACCGTCGGCATGCTGCTGATGATCAGCGCCAACAACCTGATCTCGCTCTATCTCGGCCTCGAGCTGCAGAGCCTCTCGCTCTACGTCGTCGCCGCCTTCAACCGGGATTCGGAGCGGTCGAGCGAAGCCGGGCTGAAGTATTTCGTGCTCGGCGCGCTGTCGTCGGGCCTGCTGCTGTACGGTGTCTCGCTGGTCTACGGCTTCCTCGGCACCACCAGCTTCGACGTGCTGGCCCAGGCCCTGTCCGGCCAGGCCACCTCGGGCGTCGTGGTCGGTGGCAGCTCGATGGGCGTGATCATCGGCCTGGTCTTCATCTGCGCCGCCTTGGCCTTCAAGGTCTCGGCCGTGCCGTTCCACATGTGGACGCCGGACGTCTACGAAGGCGCGCCGACGCCGGTCACCGCCTTCTTCGCGGTGGCGCCGAAGGTGGCGGCCATGGCGCTGTTCGTCCGCGTGCTGGTCGAGCCCTTCGGCCATCTCACCAGCCAGTGGCAGCAGATCATCGTCGTCGCCTCGGCCCTGTCGATGATCCTCGGCTCCTTCGCCGCGATCGCGCAGACCAACATCAAGCGGCTGATGGCCTATTCCTCGATCGGCCATGTCGGCTTCGCGCTGCTCGGCCTTGCCGCCGGCACCCAGCAGGGCATCACCGGCGTGATCGTCTACATGGCGATCTACGTGCCGATGAGCCTCGGCGCCTTCGCCGTGATCCTGTCGATGCGGATCGACGGCAAGCAGGTCGAGGGCATCCAGGACCTCGCCGGCCTCGGCAAGTCCAGCCCCGGCCTGGCCTTCGCCCTGGTGGTGATGATGTTCTCGATGGCCGGCATCCCGCCGCTGGCCGGCTTCTTCGCCAAGCTCTACGTGTTCAAGGCGGTGATCGAGCAGGGCTTCATCGTGCTCGCGGTGATCGGCGTGCTGGCCAGCGTGGTGTCGGCGGTCTACTACCTGAAGATCATCAGGGTGATGTATTTCGACGAGCCGAAGGTCGCCTTCGACAAGGCGGAAGGCGCGGCCATCCCGGCGATCCTCGCCATCTCGACCCTGTTCATCGTCGTGTTCTGGCTGCTGCCGGCGCCGCTGACCGGGGCAGCCCAGGCGGCCGCGGCCAGCCTGTTCGGGGGCTGATGCCCGACTTCCCGCTCCCAGTCACACTGCCACCAGGCTGGCGGCTCGACGCAAGGGACAGCGTCGGCAGCACCAATGACGAGGCACGGGCGCTCGCCGCGGCGGGCGCCCCGCATGGCACCATCGTCTCGGCCCGGCGGCAGGACGCGGCCCGCGGCCGGCGCGGCCGTGCCTGGTCCGCGCCGGAAGGCAACCTCTACTGCTCGGCGATCCTGCGGCCGCAGGTGCCGTTCAGCCGGGCCGGGGAACTGACCTTCGTGGTCGGCATCGCCGTGGCCGACGCGGTGGCCGGCTTCGGGCTCGAGCCGAAGCTGAAATGGCCGAACGACGTGCAGATCGCCGGCGACAAGATGTGCGGCATCCTGCTGGAGGCCGCGGTCGCCCCGGACAAGACCGTCGACTGGATCGTCGCCGGCATCGGGGTGAACGTCGCCCATCACCCCGCGTTGGCCGACTACAACGCCACCAGCTTGAATGCCGCGGGCGCCAGGGACGCAACCGTCGAGGCGGTGCTGGAACGCCTGGTCGCGGCGCTGGACCGGCGCCTGGCGGAGTGGCAGGGAGGGGGCTTCGACGCCACCCGGGCGGCCTGGCTGGAGCGCGCCGTCGGCCTCGGCGCCCGCATCAAGGTGCGGCTGGAGACCGAGACGCTGGAGGGCGTGTTCGAGCATATCGACCCCAGCGGCGCTCTGATCTTGCGCACCGACACCGGCCGGCACAGCATCACCGCAGGCGACGTCTTCTTCGGGAGGGGCTGAGATGCTTCTCGCCATCGATGCGGGCAACACCAACATCGTCTTCGCGGTGTTCGACGGGGCGCAGCAGAAGGGCCAGTGGCGGATCGCCACCGACAGCCGCCGCACCTCCGACGAATACGCGGTCTGGCTGGTCTCGCTGATGGCGATGCGGGGCTTGCGCCCGGTCGACGTCACCCGCTCGATCCTGTCCAGCGTGGTGCCGGCCGCCACCTTCAACCTGGCCAAGCTGTGCCGCGACCATTTCGGCACCGACCCGATGCGGGTCGGAGATCCGGACGTTCAGCTCGGCATCAAGAACCTGCTGCGCAACCCGCGCGAGGCCGGCGCCGACCGCCTGGTCAACGCCGTCTCCGCCGGCGCCGCCTATGCCAAGCCGCTGATCGTGGTCGATATCGGCACCGGCACCACCTTCGACGTGATCAACGCCGATGGCGACTTCATCGGCGGCATCATCGCCCCGGGACCCCAGCTGGCGCTCGACGCGTTGCACAAGGTGGCGGCCCAGCTGCCCAAGGTCGAGATCGTGCGGCCGGAGCAGGTGATCGGCTACGGCACCATCAGCGCCATGCAATCCGGCATGTTCTGGGGTTATCTCAGCATGATCGAAGGGCTGATCACCCGCATCAAGGCCGAGCTGTCGCCGACCGGCACGCCGCCGGTGACGGTGATCACCACCGGCGGCCTCGGTAGCGTTTTCGCCCAGGCGACCCATATGATCGATCACATCGACAGCGAACTGACCCTGCGCGGACTGCGCCTCATCTACGAGCGAAACACCACCACATGAATGCATCTCCCGCGGCCGGCGCCAACGGCCCCGACGACGCCCTTTACTTCCTGCCCCTCGGCGGTGCCGGCGAGATCGGGATGAACCTGTATCTCTACGGTCATGCGGGCCACTGGCTGATGGTCGATTGCGGGGTCACCTTCGCCGATGAATCGATCCCCGGCGTCGACCTGATCGTGCCCGATCCGGTGTTCATCGAGCGGCGGCGCGACAAGCTGCTGGCGATGGTCATCACCCATGCGCATGAAGACCATATCGGCGCCATCAGCCATCTGTGGCCCGACCTGCGCTGCCCGATCTACGCCACGCCCTTCACTGCCGCGGTGCTGCGGATCAAGCTGCGCGAAACCGACTTCGCCGACCAGGTGCCGATCATCGAGGTGCCGCTGGGCGGCGATGTCGAGATCGGCCCGTTCGGCGTCGGCTTCATCACCATGACCCATTCGGTGCCGGAGCCGAACGCCCTGGTGATCCGCACCAAGCACGGCAACGTCATCCACACCGGCGACTGGAAGCTGGACCCGGCGCCGCAGATCGGCGACGTGACCGACGAGGCCAAGCTGCGCCAGCTCGGCGACGAGGGCGTGGTCGCGGTGATGGGCGACAGCACCAACGCCCTCAACCCCGGCCGTTCCGGGTCGGAGGAGGAGGTGCGCATCGGGCTGGCCGAGGTGATCGCGGCCCAGCGCAACCGCGTCGTCGTCACCTGCTTCTCCTCCAACGTCGCGCGCATCCACAGCGTGGCGCTGGCGGCGCGGCAGGCCGGGCGGCAATGCGCCCTGGTCGGCCGGTCGCTGTGGAAGATCATGGAGGCGGCGCAGGCCACCGGCTACATGAACGACCTGCCGGAGCCCTTCGTGCGCGAGGACCAGGTCGGCTACATCCCGCGTGACAAGATCGTGCTGATCTGCACCGGCAGCCAGGGCGAGGCGCGGTCGGCCCTGTCCCGCATCGCCGGCGACAGCCACCCGCACATCACGCTGGAGGCCGGCGACACGGTAGTGTTCTCGGCCCGCGAGATCCCAGGTAACGAGAAGGCGATCGGCCGGGTGCAGAACGCGCTGGTGGGGCAGGGCGTCGTCCTGATCACGCCGGATGACGCCATGGTGCACTGCTCCGGCCATCCGGCGCGGGACGAGCTGACCACCCTCTACCAATGGCTGAAGCCGCAGGCGGTGGTGCCGGTGCATGGCGAGGAGCGGCACATGCGCGCCCATGCGGCGCTGGCCGAGGCCGGGCAGGTGAAGCAGACCCTGATCCCGCGCAACGGTGCCCTGATCCGCCTGGCGCCGGGACCGCTGGAGATCGTCGACAATGTCGAGCACGGCCGGCTGGCGCTGGATGGGCACCATCTGGTGCCGATCGGCGGCGAGGCGATCCGCGACCGCCAGCGCATCATCCACAACGGCGCCGCGGTGGTGACCCTGGTGCTCGACCGCGACGGCCGGCTGGCCGCCGACCCGAGGGTGGCGCTGCTCGGCATCGAGGACGCCGAGGACCAGGCCGACAGCGAGGCCGAGTTGGCGGACGAGGTTCGTTCGGCGATCGGATCCCTGCCGCGGGCCCAGCGCAATGACGACACCGCGATCACCGAGGCGGCGCGGGTGACGGTCCGGCGCACGATCCGCAGTTGGCACGGCAAGAAGCCGGTGACCGAGGTGCATCTGGTCCGGCTGTGAGGGGCGGGCCGGGTTGACTCCGGCCCCTTCCTGTCATTTCCGAGGGAGCGCACCATGATCGGCCGCCTCAACCACGTCGCCATCGCCGTGCCGGACCTGCCGGCCGCGGTGGCGCTGTATGGCGAGACGCTGGGGGCGGCGGTGTCGGCGCCGGTCGAGCTGCCGGAGCACGGCGTCACCACCGTCTTCGTCACCCTGCCCAACACCAAGATCGAGCTGCTGCACCCGCTGGGCGAGGCCTCGCCGATCGCCAAGTTCCTTGAGCGCAACCCGAAGGGCGGCATCCACCACCTCTGCTACGAGGTCGAGGACATCCGGGCCGCGCGGGACCGTCTGGTCGCCGCCGGCCTGCGCGTGCTGGGCGACGGCGAGCCGAAGATCGGCGCCCATGGCAAGCCGGTGCTGTTCCTGCATCCGGCCGACCTCGCCGGCACCCTGACCGAGATCGAGCAGGTGTGAGGCTCCAATCGGCTTTTCCTCTAAAGGAGCCGTCATTGCGAGGAGGCGAAGCCGACGAAGCAATCCAGGGGCGGCTCGCGCTGCGCTCGCAATGACGACCCTTTGCCTCGGTGCTCCGGTCTGAGCCGCGGGCGCAGACCGGCCAGGACGAAAAGACCCATATCTCGCCGCGTGCCGGCCGGGTAAGCAGGGCGGAACACTCCGGGAGGGACCACATGGGCCTGGTCAGCGGCATCGTCGTCTTCACCATCATCTGGTGGACCGTGATCTTCATGGTCCTGCCCTGGGGCGTGCGGCCCGAAGTCGACGACGCGCAGCCGGGCCATCAGGTCGGGGCGCCGGCCAATCCGCGGATGTGGCGCAAGGTGCTGATCACCACCGCCATCACCGTCGTGCTATGGGTGGTGATCGACATCCTCATCACCGAGAACGTGTTCTCCTTCCGGGACTGGGCGGACTCATGGACGAAGGCGCAGCAGTGATCGACCCCGCGCCGCTGAAGGGCTACTGTGCCGTCGCCGAGCGCGACCCGCTGCACAAGGCCTATCACGACACCGAATACGGCTTTCCGGCCCGCGACGACGCGGTGCTGTTCGAGCGGCTGATCCTCGAGATCAACCAGGCCGGGCTGTCCTGGGACCTGATGCTGAAGAAGCGCGAGACCTTCCGCCGGGCCTATGCCGGCTTCGACATCGATAAGGTGGCCGCCTTCGGCGACGCCGACCGCGCCCGGCTGCTGGCCGATCCCGGGGTGATCCGCAACCGGCTGAAGGTCGACGCCGCGATCGACAACGCCAGGCGGCTGCAGGCGATCCGCGAGAGCCATGGCAGCTTCGCCGCCTGGCTCGACGCCCATCATCCGCTGTCCAAGGCGGAGTGGGTGAAGCTGTTCAAGAAGACCTTCCGCTTCACCGGCGGCGAGATCGTCAACGAGTTCCTGATGAGCCTGGGCTATCTGCAGGGCACGCATCACCCCGGCTGCCCGGTCTATGACACGATCCTGACGCTGGACCCGCCATGGCGGCGAGGGGCGTGATGTCGTCGTCTCCGCCCTCTGCACTCATTGTATACATGCACAAAAAAACGGCAGGGCCGAAGCGCCTGCCGATCGAAAATCTGTCTTTTTAATTGTGTCCGGCGGACTTTAGTCCTGCCGGCACTCCCGACAGTTTCCTCCCTAAACTCGAGCCTGCCCTTGTTGTTGATTTTGTTCAGGCGAGGCGGACCTTAGCGAGGAAAAACACCGCTGTCACGCAGATTCGCATGCCCCCCATGCAGCCAGATCAGAGCGCATTTGCACACAAACAAAATCCTGGAATCCCTGCCGCCTGATGGATGCCCCACACGCGGCCGGCGAGTGCTTTAATGCCCACATAGGCGGTGAGGTCGCAGGCTATTTCGTGGGCGATTGATCATGCAGTAGGCAATGCCGCGTCGGCAGCGGCGCCGGGGTGAACCCCTGCCGCGGAACCCCGCATGGACAGGGTGCCGGTCCTTCCCTAAAGTCGCGCCCCTGTGTTCTCAACGGTTCCAGACGGAAGCCCGCTCGATGCGCCTGTCCCAGTTCTTCCTGCCCACCCTGAAGGAGAATCCCAGCGAGGCGCAGATCGTGTCGCATCGGCTGATGCTGCGCGCCGGCATGATCCGACAGCAGGCGGCCGGTATCTATTCGTGGCTGCCGCTGGGCTTCCGGGTGCTGAAGAAGATCGAGCAGGTGGTGCGCGAGGAGCAGGACCGGTTCGGCTGCCAGGAGATCCTGATGCCGACGATCCAGCCGGCCGACCTGTGGCGCGAGAGCGGCCGCTACGACGATTACGGCAAGGAGATGCTGCGCATCCGCGACCGCAGCGACCGTGACATGCTGTACGGGCCGACCAATGAGGAGATGGTCACCGACATCTTCCGCTCGTCGGTGAAGAGCTACAAGCAGCTGCCGCAGCTGCTGTACCACATCCAGTGGAAGTTCCGGGACGAGGTGCGCCCCCGCTTCGGCGTGATGCGCGGCCGCGAATTCCTGATGAAGGACGCCTACAGCTTCGACATCGACTACGAGTCGGCGCGGCGGTCGTACAACAAGTTCTTCGTCTGCTATCTCAGCACCTTCGCCCGGCTGGGGTTGAAGGCAGTGCCAGTGAAGGCCGACACCGGCCCGATCGGCGGCGATCTGAGCCATGAGTTCCAGATCCTGGCCGAGACCGGCGAAAGCCAGGTCTATGTCGACCCCCGGCTGCTGGAGCTGGACACCGAGGCCCGCCAGCTCGGCCCCGAGGACGACCTCGCCGCCTTCGTCGACCGCGTCACTGGCCTCTACGCCGCGGCGGACGAGATGCACGACGCGGCCAACTGTCCGGTCCCGGCGGCCGAGCTGCAGACCCGGCGCGGCATCGAGGTCGGGCACATCTTCTATTTCGGCACCAAGTACTCGGCGCCGATGGGCGCGACCGTGGCCGGGCCCGACGGCACGCCGCGGCCGGTCGAGATGGGCAGCTACGGCATTGGCGTGTCGCGCTTGGCCGGCGCCATCATCGAGGCCAGCCATGACGAGGCCGGCATCATCTGGCCGGATGCCGTGGCGCCGTTCGATGTCGGGCTGATCAACCTGAAGCCGGGCGACGCCGCCTGCGACGCTGCGGCCCAGGACCTGTACCAGCGCTTCCAGGCCGCCGGCCTCGATCCGCTCTATGACGACCGTGACGAGCGGGCGGGGGCGAAGTTCGCCGAGATGGACCTGATCGGCCTGCCCTGGCAGGTGGTGATCGGGCCGCGCGGCGCCGCCAGCGGCGTGGCCGAGATCAAGCGCCGGGCCACCGGCGAGAAGATCGAGCTGCCGCTCGACGCGGTGGTGGCGCGGATCAAGGGCTGAGTCGGCTTGGCTGGCCCGGAGGGATCGGTCTCAATGACCAACACCAAATTGTCATTGCCGGGCTTGACCCGGCAATCCAGAGGATGTCGACGCCCTCTGGATGCCCGGGTCAAGCCCGGGCATGACAGCCAGGGGGACGTTGTCCTCCTCGGCTCGGCAACCTGACCCTCCGCCCATGTTCAACGCCTTCGAACGGACCGTCGCCTTCCGCTACCTGCGGGCCCGCAGGAAGGAAGGCTTCATCTCCGTCATCGCCGGCTTCTCCTTCGCCGGCATCCTGCTGGGGGTGGCGACGCTGATCATCGTGATGTCGGTGATGAACGGCTTCCGCGCCCAACTGGTGGACCGCGTGCTCGGCCTCGACGCTCATCTCAAGGTCAGCGCCGCGGCCGGGGCGGGCGTTCCGGATTACGGCCCGCTGGCCGACAGGCTGCGGCAGGTGCCGGGCGTGGTGCGGGTGTCGCCGGTGATCGAGGACCAGGCGCTGGTCAGCCGGGATTCCGACTTCACCACCTTTCAGGGCGCGCCGGTGGCGGTCGAGGGCGTCGAGCCGGCGGATTTCCTCGGCCGCCCGGCGATCGCCCGGTCGATCCTGATCGACCGGGCGGAGGATTTCTCCGGCACCGACGGTATCGCCATCGGCAGCGGCCTGGCCGGCCAGTTCGGCGTCCGGCTGGGCGACGAGCTGACGCTGGTCACGCCGCATTTCAACCGTACCGCCTTCGGCTTGGTGCCGCGGGCCAAGACCTACACTGTGGCGGCGATCTTCTCGACCGGGCTGCAGGAGCCCGATGCCGCGACCGTCTACATGCCGCTGGAGGCGGCGCAGCAGCTGTTCCAGATGAAGGATCAGGTTGGCGGCCTCGACATCTTCACCACCGACCCGGAGCGGCTCGACGCCGTGCGGGCGCGAGTGGCCGAACTGGCCGGGCCCGACCTCAAGGTGTCGGATTGGCGCGACGCCAACGCCACCATCTTCACGGCGCTGCAGGTCGAGCGCAGCGCGATGTTCGTCATCCTGACCCTGATCATCCTGGTGGCGGCCTTCAACATCGTCTCCAGCCTGGTGATGCTGGTGAAGGACAAGGGCGGCGACATCGCCATCCTGCGCACCATGGGGGCCTCGCGCGGCGCCATCCTGCGCATCTTCTTCCTGGCCGGCGCCACCATCGGCACGGTCGGCACCCTGGCCGGGCTGGCGCTCGGCCTCGGCCTTGCCGCCAATATCGACGCCATCCGCCTGTGGCTGCAGAGCGTGCTCGGCCCCGACACCTTTGCCGCCGAGTTCAGCTTCCTGGCCTCGCTGCCGGCTCTGGTCGACTCTGGCCAGGTGGTCGCGGTCTGCCTGCTGGCCATCGGCCTGACCTTCCTGGCCTCGATCTTCCCGGCCTGGCGGGCCGCCCGGCTCGATCCGGTGGAGGCCCTGCGCTATGAGTGACGCCGCCATGACCAAAGCCCCCGAGGTGCTGCGCCTGGACGAGATCCGCCGCAGCTTCCACCAGGGCGAGACCCGGCTCGACGTGCTGCGTGGCGCCGAGCTGTCGCTGGCCGGGGGCGAGATCGTCGCCCTGGTCGGCCCCAGCGGCGCCGGCAAGTCGACCCTGCTGCACATCGCCGGCCTCTTGGAGCAGCCGGATGGCGGCACCATCACCATTGCCGGCCAGCGCTGCGACGGGCTCGGCGACGGCCCGCGCACGGCGCTGCGCCGCTCGGCCATCGGCTTCGTCTACCAGTTCCACCACCTGCTGCCGGAGTTCAGCGCCATCGAGAATGTGGTGCTGCCGCAGATGATCGCCGGCCGCTCGCGCTCGGAAGCGCGCCAGCGGGGGCGGGAGCTCCTGGCCCGGGTCGGCCTGGCCGGAAGGCTGGAGCATCGCCCGGCCCAGCTGTCGGGCGGTGAGCAGCAGCGCGTCGCCATCGCCCGGGCGCTGGCCAACGCGCCGAAGGTGCTGATCGCCGATGAGCCGACCGGCAATCTCGACCACACCACCTCCGACGCCGTGTTCGAGATGCTGGTCGAGGTGGTGCGCTCGACCGGCGTCGGCGCCCTGATCGCCACCCACAACCTGGATCTGGCCGCGCGCATGGACCGGGTGGTGGAAATGCGTGACGGCGTGCTGGTGGGGCAGTAAAGCGGCCCAACTTGCCGCCGATGGTGCAGGCGCGTATGTTCAACAGAATTTCATTCTGTTGAACGAAGGGATCTGACCGATGCCCGCCACCGCGAAGAAGCCGCGCAACCAGCAGCTCGAAATCAGCCGGGCCCGGTTCGAATCCGTGATGGCGGCGGCCGAACGGTCGGGCCTGCTGCGGGACAAGAACAGCCGCATCGGCGTCCGGATCAGCCCGAAGCTGGTCGCGGAAGCCAAACGGCTGACCGGCATCGAGGCCGACACCGAGCTCATCGAGTTCGCCCTGGCCAGCATTGCCCTTGAGGACGACTTCCTGCGCGTCTTCGACGAGATCGAGGGCACGGTGGATCCGGACATGAAGCTCGGCTACTGAGTGGCCGATTTCCACTTCGACGCCGCGCTGCGATGGGCTCGTTTCGATCCGCAGCGGACGCTCGCGCGGCGGCCCGACGATCGTCTTCCGTTCGTCCGCGGCGGTCCGGCCGGTGGATCGGGGCTTCTGTTCGACACCAGTGTCTATATCGACCGGATGCAGGGGCGGGTACCGGCAGAGGTGAGACAGTTACTGGGGCATCGCCAGGCCAACCATTCGACGGTCGCGATCCAGGAGCTCATGCATGCCGTTGGTGCGTTGAATCCGGCCGATGCGCGGACGCCGGCGGCAATCGCCCAGATCCGCTTGGTGATCAAGACGATGCCACGTCATCGGGTCTTCGCGCCGGACCCGGATGTCCTGGGGCGGGCAGCGCTGCTGTCCGGGACGCTGTGCCGTCTTCAGGGCTATGCCGCCGACCACAAGATGCGCGCCCTGCACGACTGTACCCTATTCCTGCAGGCGCAGAAGCTTGGCTTGGCCGTGTTGACGGCGAACATCGCCGACTTCGACATCATACTGCAGCTGATTCCATCAGGACGTGCCTTGCTGTACCGGCGCGTGTAAGAGCTATCCCATGTTCAACGCCTTCGAACGCACCGTCGCCTTCCGCTACCTGCGGGCCCGCCGCGGCCAGGGCTTCGTCTCGCTGATCGCCGGATTCTCGCTGCTCGGCATCATCATCGGCGTCGCCACGCTGATCACCGTCACCTCGGTGATGAACGGCTTCCAGACCGAGCTGCTGGCCCGGTTTCTCGGCCTCAACGCCCATGTCAGCGTCGCTCCCCTGGGCGGGGCGGCCATCGCCGACTATGAGCCGATGGCGGGGCGGCTGCGCGGGGTCGAAGGCGTCACTCGGGTGGTGCCGGTGGTCGAGGGCCAGGCGCTGGCCAGCGCCGGCAAGGCCTCGGCCGGGGTGCAGATCCGCGGCGAGAGCCCGGAGGATTTCCTGGCCCGGCCGCTGATCGCCCAGAACCTGCAACTGCAGGCGCCCGGCGCCTTCGCCGGCGGCGACGCGGTGGCGATCGGCCGCGGCCTGGCCGAGAAGCTCGGCCTCGGCCTTGGCGGCAAGCTCACCCTGCTGGCGCCGGGCGCCGCGGGGCAGAGAGAGCAATCCGCGGGACCGACCGCGCGAGCCTTCACCGTGGTCGCGATCTTCGACGCCGGGCTCTACCAGTTCGACAGCGGCGTCGCCGTGCTGCCGCTGCCGGCGGCGCAGTCCCTCCTCGGCCTCAAGGGCGTGTCCCGGCTCGACCTCTATGTCCGCGATCCGGACCGGATCGGCGAAATCGCTGCGGCCCTGCAGCAGGCCGCCGGCCCCGGCGTGCGCTTCTTCGACTGGAAGCAGGCGCTGTCCGGCTATCTCGACATCGTCGCCGGGCAGCGCAACGTGCTCTTCGTCATCCTGTCGCTGATCGTGCTGGTGGCCGCGTTCAACATCATCTCTAGCCTGATCATGCTGGTGAAGGAGAAGGGCGCCGACATCGCCATCCTGCGCACCATGGGCGCCTCGCGCGGGTCGATCCTGCGCATCTTCTTCCTGGCCGGCGCCACCATCGGCGTCATCGGCACCCTGGCCGGGCTCGGCCTCGGCATCGCCCTGGCCGACAGCCTGGAGACGCTGCGGCAGTGGCTGCAGCAACTCACCGGCACGCCGATCTTCGACCCGAAGCAGTATTCCCTGACCCGGATCCCGACCGAGATCGACGCCGCCGAGGTCATGCTGGTCTGCGGCATGGCGCTGGCCCTGTCGCTGCTGGCCTCGATCTACCCCGCCTGGCGCGCCGCCCGTCTCGACCCGGTCGAGGCTCTGCGATACGAGTGAGCGCCTTGCCGTGAGGCGAGGCGATCCCTTAAAATCGCGGCATGCGAACCGGACCAACGACGTTTCTTGGGCGCAAGGCTGCGGATCTGCTTGCCGAGCTGGATTCGAACCGGGAATCGGCCCTGATGGCGCAGCTCGAAGGCATTGCCCGCGGAGAGCAGGCAGCAGAGGACGGGCGGATGTTGGCGCAGCACGAGGCCATGCAGCACATGGCGCGATGGTTGAGCTAGAGGTCTGGCTGAGAATATACACGTCAAGTGAGGCGATCTATTTATTGTCATTGCCGGGCTTGACCCGGCAATCCAGAAGATCTCGACAGTGTCTGGATGCCCGGGTCAAGCCCGGGCATGACCGTTTTTGGTTCGGCCGTTGTTCGAGATGGCCTATCAATAACCCGTCGCCCGATTCCTCCGGGCCCCCGTTCCGTCGCCGCGGAGAGCCGCCGCATGCCACACGCCGATTTTGTCCATCTGCGCGTGCACAGCGCCTATTCCCTCTCGGAAGGGGCGATCAAGATCAAGGAGCTGGTCGGCATCTGCAAGAAGCTGCAGATGCCGGCCGTGGCGGTCACCGACACCGGCAACCTCTTCGGCGCGCTGGAGTTCGCCTTCGCCGCCAAGGACTACGGCATCCAGCCGATCATCGGCACCATCCTCAGCATCACCCGGACGGAGACGGAATCGGGCGCCCGCGTCGGCGGCCCGGCCATCGCCGAGCCCGACTGCCTGGTGCTGCTGGCGCAGAACGAGGCCGGCTACGAGAACCTGATGGCGCTGACCAGCCGCGCCTATCTGGAGACCGAGCAGGGGCTGGCGCCGCAACTGGCGCTGGAGGATCTGGCGGGCCACACCGAGGGTGTCATCGCCCTGACCGGCGGGCCGAAAGGCCCGGTCGGCCGCCTGCTGCTGGCTGAGCATCCGGAGCGGGCGCTGGCCACCCTGCGCTATCTGAAGACCCTGTTCCCCGGCCGGCTCTATGTCGAGCTGATGCGCCACGGCATGGAGGAGGAGGACCGGATCGAGGCCGGCCTGATCGACCTCGCCTATGCCGAGGACGTGCCGCTCGTCGCCACCAATGACTGCTTCTTCGCCGGCGAGGACATGTACGAGGCGCATGACGCGCTGCTGTGCATCGCCGACGGCACCTATGTGGTCGAGGCAGACCGCCGGCGGGTGACGCGCGACCACCGCTTCCGCTCGGCCGAAGAGATGCGCCAGCTCTTTGCCGACCTGCCGGAGGCGGTCGACAACACGATGGTGATCGCCCGGCGCTGCGCGGTGATGCCGAAGAAGCGGGACCCGATCCTGCCGACCTTCCCGAGCGAGGCCGGCCGGACCGAGGTGGAGGAACTGCGCGCCCAGGCGCATGACGGGCTCACGGCCCGGCTGGAGGCGCATGTCTACACGCCGGAGATGACGGCGGAGGAGCGCAAGACGGTGCGGGAGAAATACACCGCCCGGCTCGACTACGAGCTCGACGTCATCGAGAAGATGGGGTTCCCGGGCTACTTCCTGATCGTCGCGGACTTCATCAAATGGTCCAAGGCGCACGACATCCCGGTCGGGCCGGGCCGCGGCTCCGGCGCCGGCTCGGTCGTCGCCTGGGTGCTGACCATCACCGACCTCGACCCGCTGCGCTTCGGCCTGCTGTTCGAGCGGTTCCTGAACCCCGAGCGCGTATCGATGCCGGATTTCGACATCGACTTCTGCCAGGACCGGCGCGACGAGGTGATCACCTATGTCCGCGACAAATACGGCCATGACCGGGTCGCGCAGATCATCACCTTCGGAAAGCTGCAGGCCCGCGCCGTGCTACGCGACGTCGGCCGCGTGCTGCAGATGCCCTACGGCCAGGTCGACCGCATCTGCAAGCTGGTGCCGAACAACCCGGCCAACCCGGTCACGCTGGTCCAGGCGATCGACGGCGAGCCGGCGCTGCAGCAGGAGCGCGACAACGACCCGGCGGTGCGCCACCTGATCGACCTGGCGATGAAGCTGGAGGGGCTGTACCGCCACGCCTCGACCCACGCCGCCGGCGTGGTCATCGGCGACCGGCCGCTGCACGAGCTGGTGGCGCTGTACCGAGATCCGCGCTCGCCGATCCCGGCCACCCAGTTCAACATGAAGTATGTCGAGCAGGCCGGGCTGGTGAAGTTCGACTTCCTCGGCCTCAAGACGCTGACCGTGCTGCGCGTGGCCGAGAACCTGATCAAGGCCAGCGGCGTCGAGATCGACCTGGCGCATATCCCGCTCGACGACGGCCCGACCTACGCCATGCTCGGCCGGGCGGAGGCGACCGGCGTGTTTCAGCTGGAAAGCTCGGGCATGCGCGACGTGCTGCGCCGGATGAAGCCGAACCGGATCGGCGACATCATCGCGCTGGTGGCGCTGTATCGCCCCGGCCCGATGGACAACATCCCGACCTTCATCGAGGTCAAGAACGGCACCAAGGCGCCGGACTACCTGCACCCGTCGCTGCAGCCGATCCTGGAAGAGACCTATGGCATCATGGTCTACCAGGAGCAGGTGATGCAGGTGGCGCAGACCCTGGCGGGCTATTCGCTCGGCGGTGCCGACCTGCTGCGCCGCGCCATGGGCAAGAAGATCAAGGCGGAGATGGACGCCCAGAAGGCCACCTTCGTCGAGGGCGCGGTGGCCCGCGGCGTGCCGGCCGGCCAAGCCTCCACCATCTTCGACCAGGTCGAGAAGTTCGCCGGCTACGGCTTCAACAAATCGCACGCCGCCGCCTACGCCATCGTCGCCTACCAGACCGCCTATCTGAAGGCCAACCATCCGGTCGAGTTCCTGGCCGCGTCGATGACGCTCGACCTCGGCAACACCGACAAGCTGAACGTCTTCCGGCAGGAGCTGACGCGCCTGAAGATCAAGCTCCTGATCCCCGACATCAACAAGTCGGAGGCGGTGTTCGCGGTCGAGACGCTGCCGGACGGCAGCAAGGCGATCCGCTACGCCCTCGGCGCGATCAAGGGCGTGGGGCCGGAGGCGATGCGCAGCCTGGTGCAGGAGCGGGAGAAAGGCGGGCCCTTTAAAGACCTGTTCGACCTGGCCCGGCGGCTCGATCTCAAGCTCATGAACAAACGCCAGCTGGAGAATCTGGCCCGCGCCGGCGCCTTCGATTCGATCGAGCGCAACCGCGCCCGGGTCGTCGCCTCCTTCGAGACGCTGCTGCGCTACGCCCACACCATGGCGGCGGAGCGCGAGAGCGGCCAGATCGGCCTGTTCGGCGGCCCGGCCGGCGGGGGCTTGAGCGCGCCACCGTTGCCGACCATCCCGGACTGGGATTCGATGGAGCGGCTGCGGCAGGAGTTCGACGCGGTCGGCTTCTACCTCTCGGCCCATCCGCTCGACACCTACAACACCAAGCGCCTCGGCTCGGTGCGCTCGGCCGAGATCGGCCAGAAGATGCGGATGGGGCACACCCAGCTGCGCCTCGCCGGCATCCTGATGGCCAAGCGCGAGATGACGACCAAGACCGGCAACCGCATGTGCTTCGGCACTTTCTCCGATGCCAGCGGCGTGTTCGAGGTCACCTTCTTCGCCGAGAGCCTGGCCACGGCCCGGCAACTGCTCGAGGTCGGCGCCGCCCTGGCCATGGCGGTGGAGATCCAGAGCCGCGGTGAGGAGCTGCGGCTGACCGCGATGTCGGTCGAGCCGATCGACCAGGCCCTGGCCCGCAGCGCCGCCCGCTTCGTCGTCTATGTCGACGGGGTGCACGCGATCCAGCCGCTGCACGGCCTGCTCGACCGCGAAGGCCAGGGGCGCTGCAAGGTCAACCTGCAGCTGCTGCTGTCGCCGACCGAAGAGGTCGAGATCGAGCTGCCCGGTGCCTACGCCGTCGGCGGCCGGGCCAAGGCGGCGCTGAAATCCGTGCCCGGCGTGCTCAGCGTCGAGGAGTTCTGACGTGGTGCTAAACCAGCGCGCGTAGCTTCTTGCGGACTTCGGTGACCTCGTTGGCGGAGGCTCGACCCTTGAACACCGCGCCGCGCGCCCGCCAGTCGAGCGACTTCACCTGGTCGGCCAGCACCGCGCTGGGAACGCCGCCGGCGACCGGCACCTCAAAGGGGTAGCCCTTCAGCTTGGTCGTCATCGGGCAGGCGACCAGCAGACCGATCTTGACGTTGTAGGCGGCTGGGGAGAGGACCAGGGCTGGGCGGTGCCCGGCCTGCTCGTGCCCCGCCTGGGGGTCGAAATCGATCCAGATGATGTCGCCGCGGTCGGGGACATAGGCCGGCGCCTTCGCCATCTACCAGACTTCCTTGCCGACGGCCGGCCCGAAATCGACCGGGTCGTGCCGGTTCTCGTCGGTGACGCCGGCCAGCAGGGTGTCGAGGTCGTCGCCGGCAACGCCATCATCCAGGATCGGCTCGATGACGATGCGGCCGCTTTCCAGCCGGACATCCACCGCCTGGTCGATCGAGATCTGGGCGACCTCCATGATCGCGGCGGGGATCCGCACGGCGGCGCTGTTGCCCCACTTCTTGACGGTCACCCGCATCAGAACCCTCACACCAGCCATGTAGAGACATCTGTATCAACATCGGTCGCGAGCCGTTCCGCGTCAACGGCCGTCGATGCGGTGAGATCAGCTGATAGATCGGACCTGTTGTCGCGTCCCTTGTTGCCGCGCCGCGCCTGCGCTTGAGTGGAGGGATCGCGGAGAATCGGGGACCGGCATGGCTGAGACCGCAGCCGAGATGGCGGCACCAGCCGGGCCGCCGGGCCTGGGGCAGATC
Organism: Inquilinus sp. YAF38; assembly: GCF_052113205.1. Classification (NCBI taxonomy): domain Bacteria; kingdom Pseudomonadati; phylum Pseudomonadota; class Alphaproteobacteria; order Rhodospirillales; family Rhodospirillaceae; genus Inquilinus; species Inquilinus sp. YAF38. The sequence continues at coordinate 38,711 of NZ_JBFRCU010000058.1, forward strand.
TTCCTGGCCTTCGCCAAGATCGGGCTGACCAGCTTCGGCGGCGGCCTCAGCGGCTGGATGCTGCGGGAGTTCGTGCAGAACCGGCGCTGGGTTTCCGAGGTCGACTTCCTCAACGGCCTCGCCTTGGCCCAGGCCTTCCCCGGGGTCAACGTCGTCAACCTCTCGCTCTGGATCGGCTTCCGCCTGCGCGGCGGGCCGGGGGCGCTGGCGGGCGTGCTCGGCATGGTGATCCCGGCGATGCTGGTCGCCATCGCCGCCGCCGCGGCCTTCGCCGAGGTGGCGCAGGTCCGCTCGGTCCACCTGGCCTTGGCCGGGGCGGCCGCGGCGGCGGTCGGGCTGTCGCTGCAGATGGGTGTCCGCGCCGCGCGCCGGGCGGCCCGCTCCGCCGTGCCGGTCGCGATCATCGTCGCCACCTTCGTGGCGATCGGCGTGCTGCACCTGCCGCTGCTGCCGGTGATGGCGGTGCTGGCGCCGCTCAGCGTCGGCTATGCCGCCTGGCGGCCGCGGAAGGACTGAGCCGATGGACAACGTGCTGCTGCGGCTGCTGATCGTCTTCGTGCCGCTGTCCTTCCTCAGCGTCGGCGGCGGCCAGAGCATCGTCGCCGACATCCACCGCCAGTCGGTCGGCGTCTATGGCTGGATGACCGACGCCCGCTTCCTCGACCTGTTCGGCCTGTCGCGGATGACGCCGGGGCCGGGATCGCTGCTGGTGACGCTGGTCGGCTGGCAGGCCGCGGGCTGGGCCGGGGCGCTGGTGGCGACGGCAGCGATCTTCGTCCCGTCCTCGCTGCTGGTCTACGGCCTGGCGCGGCTGTGGGCGCGATACAGCGGCGCGCCGTGGCAGCGCGCGGTCGAGACCGGGCTGGCGCCGGTCGCCGCCGGCATGGTGCTGGCCGCCTCCTTCACCCTGCTGCAGGCGGCCGAGGGCGGGGTGCTGGCCTGGGCCATGGCCGGCATCTCCTGCCTGGCCCTGCTGTTCACCCGGGTCAGCCCCTTCCTGCTGCTCGGCGCCGGCGCGGTCGTGTTCCTGCTGGTCCAGCCGTGACCGTCCCGGAGATTGCCACAATACCGGCTTATGCCCGATCCCGAGCGAAACGGGGGGAGGCGGCGATGGCACGAGTCACCGGCGTCAGGGCGTTGCCCATTCTCGGACTGGTCTTCTTCGGCCTCGGCCTCTTGGGGCTGATCGCCGCCGGCGTGCTGGCCTGGCGCGAGATGGACGGCAGCCGGCAGGCCAAAGCCGAGGGCGTCATCGTCGATTTCAACAACGGCCCGGTCGTCGAATACACGACAGAGCACGGGGCGACGGCGCAGTTCCGCAGCGCGGTCCGCAGCAGCTCCTTCATGCGGGGGCAGCACCTGCCGGTCGCCTACGACCCGGCCGATCCCACCGACGCGGCGATCGACGGATTCGCCGGCCGCTGGTTCCTGCCCGGCCTGTTCTGCCTCATCTTCGGCGTCTTCCTGGCGGTCGGCCTGGTGCTGTCGGTGTTGGGGCGGATCCTGCGGCCACGCCTGGCGTAGGGGTGGCCAAGCCGCCCGAGTTGCGCTAAAAGCCCCCCGGACCCGGGCGCCGAGGGCTGCGCCGCGGGCGCTTTTTGTTGGAAGAACCGCCTTGCGTACCGAAACCCGCGGCATGGGCCTGGCGCTGATCGCGATGATCACCGTCGTGGTGGCCTCGAACTACCTGGTCCAGTTCCCGATCAACGACTGGCTGACCTGGGGTGCTTTCACCTATCCGGTCACCTTCCTGGTCACCGACCTGACCAACCGCTTCTTCGGTCCGCACCGCGCCCGCCAGGTCGCCTATGTCGGCTTCGCGCTCGCGATCCTGCTGTCGCTGTGGCTGGCGGATTGGCGCATTGCTGTCGCCTCCGGCACCGCCTTCCTGGTCGGCCAACTGCTCGACATCCACATCTTCGACCGGCTGCGCCGCGCCGCCTGGTGGCGCGCGCCCTTCATCGGCTCGGCCCTCGGCTCGGTGGTCGACACCGCCCTCTTCTTCACCATCGCCTTCGCCGGCACCGGCCTGCCGCTGCTGACCCTGATGACCGGCGACCTGGCGGTGAAGCTGGCCTGCGCCCTGTTGTTCCTGGCGCCGTTCCGGGCGCTGATGAACCTGCTCATGCCGATGCCGGCACTGCAGAACGGCTGACCCCCGCCTTCGCCATGCGTGTCGACGAGTTCGATTTCGACCTGCCGCGGCGACTCATCGCCGACCGGCCGGCAGAGCCGCGCGAGGCCGCCCGGCTGCTGGAGGTCGCGGCCGACGGCCTGACCGACCGCCGGATCGGCGACCTGCCGGGGCGGCTGCGGGAAGGCGACCTGCTGGTGGTCAACGACACCCGCGTCATCCCGGCCCGGCTGCACGGCAAGCGCGGCCTGGCGGGGATCGAGATCATGCTGCATCAGCCGGCCGAGGCCGGGCGCTGGCGCGCCTTCGCCCGCCCGGCCAAGAAGCTGAAGCCGGGCGACGTGGTCCGCTTCGCTGATGATTTCGCCGCAACCATCGTCGCCAAGGGCGAGGCCGGCGAGGTCGAGGTGGCTTTCGATGATCCCGCCGGCCTGGCCGCCCAGCTGCAGCGCCATGGCGAGATCCCGCTGCCGCCCTATATAGACCGGCCGGACGGGCCGGACGAGCGTGACCGTGCCGACTACCAGACCGTCTTCGCCCGGCATGACGGCGCCGTCGCCGCGCCGACCGCGGGGCTGCACTTCACCCCGCCGCTGCTCGACGCGCTGGCCGCACGGGGCATCGAGACGGTGCGTCTGACCCTGCATGTCGGCGCCGGCACCTTCCTGCCGGTGAAGAGCGACACGGTCGAAGGCCATGTCATGCATGCCGAGCGCGGCGTGCTGACCGCCGAGGTCGCGGACCGGATCAAGGCCGTGCGCGCCGCCGGCGGCCGCATCGTCTCGGTCGGCACCACCAGCCTGCGCCTGCTGGAGAGCGCGGCGGCCGAGGACGGCACGGTGCGGCCCTTCGACGGGTCGACCGCGATCTTCATCACCCCGGGCTACCGCTTCCGCGCCGTCGACCTGCTGGTGACGAATTTCCACCTGCCGCGGTCGACCCTGTTCATGCTGGTCTGCGCCTTCGCCGGCATGGAGCGGATGACCCGGGCCTATGCCCATGCCATCGCCACGGGCTACCGTTTCTACTCCTATGGCGACGCCTGCCTGTTGCACCGGTCGGACCGAGATGACTGAACCCGCCTTCCGCTTCGAGCCCCTGGCCCGCGACGGCGCCGCCCGCACCGGCCGCCTGCACACCGCCCATGGCGTGGTCCAGACCCCGACCTTCATGCCGGTCGGCACCGCCGCCACGGTGAAGGCGATGCGGCCGGAGGAGGTGGCGGCCACCGGCGCGCAGATCGTGCTGGGCAACACCTACCATCTGATGCTGCGCCCGGGGGCGGAGCGGGTGGCCCGGCTGGGCGGCCTGCACCGCTTCATGAACTGGCCCGGCCCGATCCTGACCGATTCCGGCGGCTTCCAGGTGATGTCGCTGTCGCAGCTGCGGCGCATGGACAAGGACGGCGTGACCTTCCGCTCGCATCTCGACGGCAGCGAGCACCGGCTGTCCCCGGCGCGGTCGACCGAGATCCAGCATCTCCTGGACGCCACCATCACCATGGCCTTCGACGAGTGCACGCCGTTCCCGGCGGAGCCGGAGGTGGCGGCCAGCTCGATGCGCCTGTCGATGGGCTGGGCGCAGCGCTCGCGCGACGCCTTCGTCGCCCGGCCCGGCTATGGCCAGTTCGGCATCGTCCAGGGCAGCGTGTACCCGGACCTCCGGCTGGAATCCGCGGCGGCGCTGACCGCGATCGGCTTTGAGGGCTACGCCATCGGCGGCCTGGCGGTGGGCGAGGGGCAGGAGCGGATGTTCGCCGCCCTCGACGTCACCGTGCCGGCGCTGCCGGACGACCGGCCGCGCTACCTGATGGGGGTGGGCAAGCCCTCCGACCTGGTCGGCTCGGTCCGCCGCGGCGTCGACATGTTCGACTGCGTGCTGCCGACCCGGTCCGGCCGCACCGGCCAGGCCTTCACCCGCCGCGGCACGGTCAACCTGCGCAACGCCCGGCACCAGGACGACCAGCGGCCGCTGGACGAGGCCTGCCGCTGCCCCGCCTGCCGCAGCTACAGCCGCGCCTATCTGCACCATCTGGTGCGCAGCGAGGAGGTGCTGGGGCTGATGCTGCTGACCCAACACAATTTGACCTACTATCAGGACCTGATGGCCGGGCTGCGCGGTGCCATCGCCGCCGGCACGCTCGACGCCTTCGCCGCCGCCTTCGAGGCGGAGCAGGCGTCGGGCGACATCCCGGCTCTCTGAGGAGACATCATGGCCCGCAAGACGAAGGGCACGGAAGCGCTCACCCAGCTCGGCCAGGCCACGGCGCTGCCGGCATCGCCGGAAGAGGCGGTGCTGGAGACGGTGCCGAATCCGCGGCCGAAGCAACTGTACCTGGTGCGCTTCACCGCGCCGGAATTCACCTCGCTGTGCCCGATGACCGGCCAGCCCGATTTCGCCCATCTGGTGATCGACTACGCCCCGGCCGCCAAGATCGTCGAGAGCAAGTCGCTGAAGCTGTTCCTCGGCTCGTTCCGCAACCACGGCGCCTTCCACGAGGACTGCACCGTCTATGTGGCGGAACGGCTGATCCAGGCGATGAAGCCGCGCTGGTTGCGCATCGGCGGCTACTGGTACCCGCGCGGCGGCATCCCGATCGACGTGTTCTACCAGAGCGGGCCGGCGCCCGAGGGCCTGTGGCTGCCCGACCAGGGCGTGCCGCCCTATCGCGGACGGGGATGACCGGCGCGGCCGACATCAAGGACCGTATTAGGGCCGAGGCCTTCGCCCTCGGCTTCGACAGCGCCGGCTTCGCCGCCGCCAAGCCAGACCCCAGGCTGCGGGAGCGGCTGGAGCTGTTCCTCGGCGAGGGTCAGCATGGCGACATGGGCTGGCTGGAGGCGAATGCCGACCGGCGCGCCGACCCGCAGACGCTGTGGCCGGACGCCATGACCGTGCTGTCGCTCGGCCTCAACTACGGCCCGGCCGAGGACCCGCTGCCGCTGCTCGAACAGCGGGAGAGGGGGGTGATCTCGGTCTACGCCCAGGGCCGCGACTATCACGACGTGGTCAAGAAGAAGCTGAAGGCGCTGGGCGGCTGGATCCACCGGACCTTCAAGGCCGAGCTCAAGGTCTTCGTCGACACCGCGCCGGTGATGGAGAAGCCGCTGGCGATGCGCGCCGGGCTGGGCTGGCAGGGCAAGCACACCAACCTGGTGTCGCGCGACTGGGGCTCCTGGCTGTTCCTGGGCGAGATCTACCTGGCGATCGACCTGCCGCCGGACGCGCCGGAGCGCGACCGCTGCGGCTCCTGTCGCTCCTGCCTCGACATCTGCCCGACCGCCGCCTTCCCGGCGCCCTACCGGCTCGACGCCCGGCGCTGCATCTCCTACCTGACGATCGAGCACAAGGGCCCGATCCCACGCGAGCTGCGGCCGCTGCTGGGCAACCGCATCTATGGCTGCGACGACTGCCTGGCGGTGTGCCCCTGGAACAAGTTTGCCGCCATGGGGCGCGAGGCGGCGCTGGCGCCGCGGCCGGGGCTGAACGGCCCGGCCCTGGTGTCGCTGCTGGGCTTTGACGATGCCGGCTTCCGCGCCGCCTTCTCCGGCTCGCCGATCAAGCGCATCGGCCGCGACCGCTTTCTGCGCAACGTGCTGGTCGCCCTCGGCAACAGCGGCGACCCGGCCCTGGCTCCGGCGGTCGAGCCGCTGCTGGACGACGCCTCGCCCCTGGTGCGCGGGGCCGCGGTCTGGGCCCTCGGCCGCCTGCTCGGCCCGGAGGGACTGCAGCGGCTTGCGGCGGCGCGTGTCGAGGATCCGGAGACCGAAGTGCGCGAGGAATGGCAGGCCGGTCTCGCCGCGGCCTGATACCTCCAGCGCATAGCTCGCCCGCGCCGTCGGGCAAAAGCTGGCGCACCGCAGGCGAAGCGCGGTAGAAGGCGCGTTTTCCTGTTACGCTTGAGTCCATGACCCCCTCCGCCCGCATCCAGGCCACGATCGACATTCTCGAGCGCCTCGGCATCGAGAACCGCCCCGCCGACGCCCTGGTCTCGGCCTATTTCCGCACCCGCCGCTTCATCGGCTCCAAGGACCGCAGCGAGGTCGCCGCTCGCGTCTACGCCGTGCTGCGCCATCACGCCCGGCTGGGCTGGTGGCTGGCCAAGGTCGAGGCCGAGGACACGCCGCGCAACCGGGTGATCGCCGAGCTGACCCTGGCCGAGGGCGTCGCGGTCAAGGATATGGGTCGGCTGTTCTCCGGCGAGACCTACGCGCCGATCCCGCTGGACGGGCCGGAGGACAAGCTGGTCAAGGCCACCGCCGGCCAGCCGCTCGACCATCCCGACATGCCGAAGCCGGTGCGCAGCGAGATCCCGGACTGGGCCTCGCCCTCGCTGGAGGCCATGTTCGGCGACCGCTTCGAGGTCGAGGTCAACGCGCTGCTCGACCAGGCGCCGCTCGACCTGCGGGTGAACGAGCTGCGCGGCACCCGCGACGAGGTGCTGCAGACGCTCATCGCCGGCAAGCTCGACGTGGTGGCGACGCCGCTGTCGCCGCTGGGCATCCGGGTCAAGGGCCGGCCGCAGCTGGGCCGCCATCCCGCCTTCCAGTCCGGCCTGATCGAGGTGCAGGACGAGGGCTCGCAGCTGGTCGCGCTGCTGGTCGACGCCCGGCCGGGCCAGCAGGTGGTGGATTTCTGCTCCGGTGCCGGCGGCAAGGCGCTGGCGCTGGCGGCGCGGATGAAGGGCAAAGGCCGGGTCGTCGCCTGCGACGTGTCCAAGGGCCGGCTCGACCGCGGCAAGGAGCGGCTGCGCCGCGCCGGCATCGACAATGTCGAGCCGCGTCTGCTGGAGAACGAGCGCGACCGCTGGGTGAAGAAGCAGCGCGGCAAGTTCGACCGAGTGCTGGTCGACGCGCCCTGCACCGGCACCGGCGCCTGGCGCCGCAATCCGGATGCCCGCTGGCGGCCGATGGATCTGGAGCGGCTGCTGGGCGTGCAGCGCGAGATCCTGGACAGCGCCGCCCGCCTGGCCAAGCCGGATGGCGGCCGGGTGATCTACGCCACCTGCTCGCTGCTGCGCGAGGAGAACGAGGCGCAGGTCGAGGGCTTCCTCGCCGCCCATCCCGACTATCGGCTGCTGCCGGTCGAGACGGTGTGGGACGAGACGGTGGGCACCGGCCCGGCCCCGACCACCGGCATGCTGCGCCTGTCGCCCGCGGCCAACGGCACCGACGGCTTCTTCGTCGCGGTGCTGGAGCGCGGGCCGAAGGCCGACGCGGCCTCCGGCGAGGCGGCCGACGCCGGCGAGCCCGACGATGCCGATGCGGCGGCCGAGGGAGAGGAAGGCTGACATGATCCGCCGCGCGATCCTGGCCGATGCGCCGGCGATCGCGCGGATCCATGTCCAGTCCTGGCAGGAGACCTATCGCGGCCTGGTGCCGGACGAGTATCTCGACCGCATGACCGTGACCCAGCGCGAGCGCGGCCATGAACGCTCGCTGGCGCATGAGGACGGCACCGCGACCTTCCTGGCGCTGGACCCGACCCCGGCGGGCGGCGCGGTGCCGGTCGGCTTCGCCCTGTGCGGCCGGGCTCGCGGCGCGCCGGGCTGGAATTGGGGCGAGATCTTCGCCCTCTATCTGCTCGACCGGGCGAAGGGCAGGGGCCATGGACGGGCACTGATGGCCGCGTCCTCCGCCTGGTTCGCCGAGCGCGGCATGTCGCCCTTCATGCTGTGGGCCCTGACCGCGAATTTCCGCGCCACCGGCTTCTACCGCCATCTCGGCGGCGAAGCCTATGCCGACCGGCTGGAGCGCTTCGGCGGTGCCGTGCTGGCGGAAAGCGCCTTCCGCTTCGACCGGCCGATCTTCCCCGCCGCATGACCGCCCTGGCGCTGTATCTCCTCGCCGCCAGCCTGGCCGCCTTCGCCCTGTTCGCCTGGGACAAATGGTGCGCCGCCGCCGGCCGCCGGCGGATCCCGGAGCGAACGCTGCTGACCCTGGCCGCGATCGGCGGCACGCCCGGCGCCATCGCCGGGCAGCGGCTGCTGCGCCACAAGACGCGCAAGGAGCCGTTCCGCACCCGGCTGCTGTGGATCGCCGGGACGCAGCTGGTCCTGATCGCAATCCTTGCCGGGCTGGCGCTGGCTGGAATGGGATGAGTTGAGGTCGGGTGTCAGTGCATTTCGAGCAGGGCTGACGGATATCGAGCGACTTCGCGCTGCCTCTCCCGCCTGGCGGGACCTTTTCAGAATTCCAAACACCGTCATTGCGAGCGCAGCGGTAACTGCCCAGGTGCAGGCGTGATTAGGCGGAGTTGAGGTTATGGATGAGTTGTGTTGGGCAGGATGACAGTGTTTCGAGCAGGTTCCATCCGCGCTTTCGAGCGGTGCCGATGAGGGTGCGGAGCGTGGCGAAGTTGTCTGCGCCTTGAGATGTGCGGAACCCGCCGGAGATTTTCTGTCGGAGTTTCATCATCCGGGCATCGCGCTCGGCTTCGTTGTTGGTGAA
>NZ_JBFRCU010000059.1:0-47088 GCF_052113205.1 Inquilinus sp. YAF38
CCGCCGMACGGCGAAGCCGGTCCAGACCGGCTTGCGTCTGACCTCGCGCATCTCGTCCTCGCATGAAAAAGCCCGCCGCGGCGGGGCCGGGCGGGCGCAACTCTTCGACTGTGCCTGAATGATGCGGTTCGATGCGGCATCGCGTCAAGAACAAAGATAGAACATGCGCATGGGCGCGCACGCCGCCACGGCCCGCCGGGCACCCGGCCGGAGCCAGTAAACACATTGTGCAATTGTATTAACTGCGACTCACGTTCATGCTATGTTCCATGAACAAGGCGCAGACCGATTCGGCCACCGAGGCCCCGGCCGCTCCGCAGGAGGAGCGGGCGGCGGATCTGTGCGTGGTGGCGGAGCTGGTCGAGATTCAGATGTCGATCGCCCGGGCGACGCAGCGGGAGGCGCTGCAGGCGCCGCAGCCCGGGGTCGACTATTGCCAGCGGATCGCCACCGTCTCGCGTGCCGTGCGGCTGACCCTGCTGCTCAAGGACAAGCTGTCGCGCCAGGCCGCCGAGCGGCGCAAGGCCGCGGCGCAGCGCGAGGCGGCGCAGGAGGACTGGCACGCGCTGCGGGTCCGGCTGGCGATGATGGCGGCGGCCTATGAGGTGTCCRAGGACGGCGAGGAGGCCGACCGCCGCGCCGACGAGGTCTGCGAGCGGCTGGAGCGGCCGGAGGTGGCGGAGCTGGTGGAAGCCAGCCGGGCCGAGGTCGCGGTGGCAGCCTTGTGCCGGCGCTGGGGCTATCCGGTGCGGGTGAAGCAGTGGCTCGAGATGGCCGACGAGGCCCTGGAGGAGCTGGGCTTCATTCCGCCGGAGGACGGCGAGGATGATGAGGATCCGCCCGAGCCCCGCTCGGCCGGCACCGGCCGCCGCAAGCCTCCGGATACCGGATGACCGCGTAGGTTGGGTTCGCGTCTTCGCGAACCCAACATGTCGCCGCCGTCGCGGCCCCCGATCCCGTTGGGTTCGCTGCCGCGAACCCAACCTACAACACCGATTTGCGCAGCCTTCCACACTCCCCCTGCCCTTGCGGGAGGGGATTGGGGGAGGGGTGTGCGCGCGTCCGCGCGCCTGCCGCCGTCCGCTTTCCCAAACAAAACCTCGTCATCCCCGCGAAAGCGGGGATCTCATCCCGCTCGACCGGATAGAGATTCCCGCTTTCGCGGGAATGACGGCAAAAGGATGGATTGGTGCTCTGAAAACGTCCCGCCCCGCGGGCGAGGCTGGAGGCGCTTGCACCTCCGGCCGCAAGCGAACGCCCACGCGTAACAGTCCGAAACAAAGTGTGATTTTTTCTGGCGCGCCGGGGGGTCTAGGGTGCCTTCGTCCCGAAAGGGAAGCTTTGTCAGCCCTTTGTGCTGCGAAGTGCATGTTAAGCGAAGCGAAGGACACCCCAATCGTGGCTCATCTCTCGGCGGAATCGGGTGCGGCAACGCAGAAGACGCTGAAGACCGCGATCAAGTGCACCGGCGTCGGCCTGCATGGCGGTCAGGACGTCACCATGGTGCTGCGCCCCGGTGAGATCAACACCGGCATCGTCTTCGTGCGCACCGACGTGCCCCAGGGCCGGCGCAGCATCGGCGCGCGCTGGGACAAGGTGACCGACACCCGGCTGTGCACCGTCATCAGCAACACCCAGGGCATCAGCGTCGGCACCATCGAGCATCTGATGGCGGCGCTGCGCGGCTGCGGCGTCGACAATGCGGTGGTCGAGCTGAACGGCGCGGAAGTGCCGATCATGGACGGCAGCGCCGCCCCCTTCGTGTTCCTGATCGAATGCGCCGGGCTGGTCAGCCAGCCGGCACTGCGCCGCAGCATCCGCGTGCTGCGTCCGGTCGAGGTCACGGCCGAGGACCGCTGGGCCCGGCTGACGCCGTCGGCCAGCACCACCTACAGCTTCGAGATCGATTTCCCGAGCCGCGCGATCGCGCATCAGGAAGGCCTGATCCGGCTGTCGAACGGCAACTTCAAGACCGAGATCGCCCGCGCCCGGACCTTCGGCTTCGCCCAGGAGGTCGAGGCGCTGCGCCGCCACGGCCTCGCGCTCGGCGGGTCGCTGGAGAACGCGATCGTGGTCAATGGCGACCGGGTGCTGAACGCCGAGGGCCTGCGCTACGAGGACGAGTTCGTGCGCCACAAGATCCTCGATTCGATCGGCGACCTGTATCTCGCCGGCGCCCCGATCCTCGGCCATTTCCACGGCTACAAGGCCGGCCACGCGCTGAACAACCAGCTGCTGCGGGCGCTGTTCGCCGACGACACCGCCTGGTGCTACGACACCAGCTTCGGTGCCGAGACCGCGGCCGAACCCTGGGCCCGGCCCGCGGTTGCCGCCGCTGCGCTGCCCACCGCCAACGCCGCCTGATCCCGTTCCGCTTGCCGCAATCGTCCCCCTTCGCTATTGCGTCGGGGGACGACGTGTGTCTGCCCGCGGGAAGGCGTCTCGCCATTCGCGTTCGGGGTGGGTATATAGGGGCCCGGACAGAACCGAAGGCGATGATCGAGTGAACAAGCGTCTGCAGTTTCGCCATCTGGCGCGGGTCGGGCTCGTCCTGCCGGCCGTTCTTCTCGCCGCCTGCGGCGGTTCCTCCGACTCTGCGAAGCCGGCCGCGGACCAGCCGCCGGAAGCGCTGTATTCCCAGGCGCAGCAGGCCTTCGACGAACGGGACTTCAAGACGGCAACGAGCCGGTTCGACGAGGTCGAGCGGCAGCATCCCTATTCGACCTGGGCGACCAAGGCCCAGCTGATGTCGGCCTATGCCAGCTATCAGCGCGGCGATTATGACGGCGCGATCGTGGCGCTGGACCGCTTCATCAGCCTGCATCCGGGCAGCGAGGAGCTGGCCTACGCCTATTACCTGAAGGCGCTGTGCTATTACGACCGGATCTCGGATGTGGAGCGCGACCAGCGCATCACCCAGCTGGCGACGAACGCGCTGAACGACGTCATCACCCGCTTCCCGAGCAGCGACTACGCCCGCGACGCCAAGCTGAAGCTGGACCTGACCTATGACCAGCTCGCCGGCAAGGACATGGCGATCGGCCGCTTCTACCTGAAGCGCGGCGAATACAACGCGGCGATCAACCGCTTCCGCAGCGTGGTCAAGAACTGGCAGACCACCAGCCAGGTGCCGGAGGCGCTGGAGCGGCTGGTCGAGGCCTATGTCGCGCTCGGGCTGAAGGAGGAGGCACGGCACGTCGCGGCGGTGCTCGGCCACAACTACCCGGGCGACCCCTGGTACCAGGACGCTTATGCGCTGCTGACCGGCTCCGGCATCCGCCCGCCCGACGACAAGGACTTCTTCGACCGCACCCTCGGATCGATATTCTGATCCAATGCTAGCCGGACTTTCGATCAGGAATGTGGTTCTGATCGAACAGCTCTCGCTTGGCTTTGCCGAAGGCCTGTCGGCGCTGACCGGTGAGACCGGGGCCGGCAAGTCGATCCTGCTCGACGCGCTCGGCCTCGCCCTCGGCGGCCGCAGCGATTCCGGGCTGGTGCGGCACGGCGCCGAGACCGCGACCGTCAGCGCCGAGTTCCTGCTGCCCGACGGCCATCCGGTCAAGGCGCTGCTGGCCGGGCAGGAGCTGCCGGTCGACGACGCGCTGGTGCTGCGCCGCAGCGTCGGCGCCGACGGGCGCAGCCGGGCCTTCGTCAACGACCAGCCGGTGTCGATCGGCCTGCTGCGCCAGATCGGCGCCGGGCTGGTCGAGGTGCACGGCCAGTTCGAGACCCAGGGGCTGCTCGATCCCAGGACCCATCGCGACGTGCTCGACGCCTATGCCGGCGCCGAGGCCCTGGCGGCCGCCTGTGCCAAGGCCTGGGACGCCTGGCGCGGCGCCCAGCGGCGGCAGGAGGAGGCGCTGGCCGAGGCCGAGCGGGCCCAGGCCGAGGAAGGCTTCCTGCGCCATTCGGTCGAGGAGCTGGAGGCGCTGGCGCCGGAGCCGGGGGAGGAGGCGCTTCTGGCCGAGCGCCGCGCCCTGCTGCAGCATCGCGAGAAGGTGATGGAGGGCGTCACCGCCGCCCTGTCCGAGTTGTCCGGCGACCGCGGCGCCGAGCGGGCGCTGGTGGCGGCGCAGCGCGCGCTGCAGCGCATCGCCGACCGCGCCGCCGGCCGCCTCGACCCGATCCTGGACCAGCTCGGCCGCGCCCTGGACGAGGCCGCCGAGGCCGTCACCGCGATCGAGCGCTTCTCCGCCGACATCGATCTCGACGCCGGCGAGCTGGAGCGGCTCGAGGACCGGCTCTACGCGCTGCGCTCCCTGGCCCGCAAGCACGGGGTGGAAACCGAGGCGCTGCCCGAGCTGCGCCGGCAATTCGCCGAGCGGCTGGCGCTGGTCGAGGACCGGGCGGCGGTGCTGGCGCGCCTGGCCGCGGCGGCGTCCGAGGCCCGCACCGCCTATGTCCAGGCCGGCGAGGCGCTGTCCAAGGCCCGGCGCAAGGCGGCGTCGAAGCTGGATGCGGCGGTGAAGGCCGAGCTGCCGCCCCTGAAGATGGAGCGGGCCCGCTTCGTCACCGATATCGGTCGTCTGCCGGAGGCCGATTGGGGCCCGGCCGGGCTCGACCGCGTCACCTTCCTGGTCGCGGCCAATCCCGGCAGCCCGCCCGGGCCGATCGGCAAGATCGCCTCGGGTGGCGAACTGGCCCGCTTCATGCTGGCGATCAAGGTGGTGCTGGTGCATCAGCGCGGCACGCCCGGCACCCTGCCGTCGATGATCTTCGACGAGGTCGATGCCGGCATCGGCGGCGCCGTCGCCGATGCGGTGGGCGAGCGGCTGAAGCGTCTCGGACAGCAGGTCCAGGTGCTGGTGGTGACCCACAGCCCGCAGGTGGCGGCCCGCGCCGACCATCACTGGCAGGTGCGCAAGGCGGATCGCGGCGGCGCCGTGGTCACCCAGGTGGCGGGATTGACGGCGGAGGAGCGGCGTGAGGAGATCGCGCGGATGCTGTCCGGGGCGAAGATCACGGCAGAGGCGCGCGCGGCGGCGGACAGCCTGCTGGGGAGGCGGGAATGAGCGACCAGGATCTGCGCGGTCGGCCGGTCGATGCGCTGACGCCGGAAGAGGCCGCGGCGGAGCTGGCGGCCCTGGCGGCGGAGATCGCCGGCCATGACATCGCCTACCACCAGCACGACGCGCCGACGGTCTCGGATGCGGACTACGACGCGCTGCGTCGGCGCAACGCCGATCTGGAGGTGCTGTATCCCGAGCTGATCCGGCCGGACAGCCCTTCGGCCAAGGTCGGCGCGGCGCCGAGCAGCGGGTTCAAGAAGATCCGCCACGCCATCCCGATGCTGTCGCTCGGCAACGCCTTCACGCCGGAGGATGTGCACGATTTCCTCAGCTCGGTCCGGTCCTTCATCAAGGAGCTGCGCGACGACCCGGAACGGCCGGTCGCGATCATGGCGGAGCCGAAGATCGACGGCCTGTCCTGCTCGCTGCGCTACGAGAAGGGGCGCTTCGTCCAGGCCGCCACCCGCGGCGACGGCAGCGAGGGCGAGGACGTCACCGCCAACGTCAAGACCATCGACGATGTGCCGCAGCGCCTGAAGGGTGAGGCGCCGGACGTGCTGGAGATCCGCGGCGAGGTCTATATGGACCGCAGCGACTTCGCGGCGCTGAACGCCCGCCGGGCCGAGGCGGGCGAGCCGATCTTCGCCAATCCGCGCAACTCGGCCGCCGGCAGCCTGCGTCAGCTCGATCCGTCGATCACCGCCTCGCGGCCGCTGCGCTTCTTCGGCTACACCTGGGGCGAGGTGTCGGCGCCGCTGGGCAAGACCATCGAGGAGATCCGCAAGCGCTTCGCCGGCTGGGGCTTCCGCCTGAACGAGCCGTCGCGGCTGTGCCACAGCGCCGAGGAGCTGCTGGCCTATTACGACGAGATCGGGGCGCTGCGCTCCAGCCTGCCCTTCGACATCGACGGTGTGGTCTACAAGGTGAACCGGCTGGACTGGCAGGAGCGGCTGGGCTTCGTCAGCCGGGCGCCGCGCTGGGCCACGGCGCACAAGTTCAAGGCCGAGCAGGCGCAGACCGTGCTGAAGGCGATCGACATCCAGGTCGGCCGCACCGGGTCGCTGACCCCGGTGGCGCGGCTGGAGCCGATCACGGTCGGCGGCGTCGTCGTCTCCAACGCCACGCTGCACAATGAGGACGAGATCCGGCGCAAGGACGTCCGCATCGGTGACACGGTGGTGGTGCAGCGCGCCGGCGACGTCATCCCGCAGATCGTCCAGGTGATCCTGGAGCGCCGCCCCGAAGGGGCGGTGGAATACGTCTTCCCCGAGACCTGCCCGGAATGCGGCAGCCTGGCGGTGCGGGAGGAGGGCGGCGTGATCCGCCGCTGCACCGGCGGTCTGATCTGCCCGGCCCAGGCGGTGGAGCGGCTGCGCCACTTCGTCTCCCGCAACGCCTTCGACATCGAGGGGCTGGGCGACAAGCACATCCGTGCCTTCCACGCCGATGGGCTGATCAAGACGCCGGGCGACATCTTCCGGCTGGAGGAGCAGGACAAGGCCAGCCTGACGCCGCTGCGCAACCGCGAGGGCTGGGGGCCGAAGAGCGCGCAGAAGCTGTTCGAGGCGATCGAGACCCGGAGGACCATCCCGCTCGACCGCGCCATCTACGCCCTCGGCATCCGCCAGGTGGGCGAGGCGACGGCCAAGCTGCTGGCCCGGCACTATGGCAGCTTCGCGGCCTGGCGGGCCGGCATGGAGGCGGCGCAGGACCGCGACAGCGAAGCCTGGCGTGACCTTACTGCGATCGACCAGATCGGCCCGTCGGTGGCCGACGATCTGCTGGCCTTCTTCGCCGAGGACCATAACCGGGCGGTGCTGGACGATCTGGCGGCGCAGCTGACGATCGAGGATTTCGTGCGGCCGCGTGCGACCTCCAGCGCCGTAGCCGGCAAGACCGTGGTGTTCACCGGCACGCTGGAGACGATGACCCGGCCGGAGGCGAAGGCGCGGGCGGAATCGCTCGGCGCCAAGGTCGCCGGCTCGGTCTCCGGCAAGACCGATTATCTGGTGGTCGGCGCCGATGCCGGCTCCAAGGCCGCCAAGGCGCGCGAGATCGGCGTCGCCACCCTGACCGAGCAGGAATGGCTCGACCTGATCGGCGGGGCGGGGGAGGCGGGGGCGCCGGACAAGAACGAGGCCTGAGGGGACGCCCCCTCAGGCCTCGCAGGTCACCGACGTCTGCTAGACGTCTTCAGCTTGGTTCACAGCACGAAGTCGCCGGCCACGAGGACGAGGGCGCCGGTGAGCCGGATGTGGAAGTCCGACGTGCCGTCGCCGTTGACGTCGCCGCCGATCGTGGTGAAGCCGCCGCCGCTGGAGAAGATCAGCTGGCCGGCGACGTGGGTGTACGGGCCGTTGCCGATGAAGGTGAAGGCCTGGTTACCAGCGACGCCGGTGTTGGCATCGATCGCCGACAGGTCGATGCGGTCGACTTGGGCATGGCTGAAGTCGGTGATCAGGTCCGCATTCGGCCCGAACGCGCTGTCCGTTGTCGCCTGGAAGACGAAGCGGTCGGCCCCGGCACCGCCGGTCAGCGTATCCGTGCCGCCCGCGCCGACGAGGACATCGTTGCCGTTCCAGCCCTGCAGCACATTGTTGCTGGCATTTCCGGCCAGGCCGTCATTGCCCTGGCTGCCGGACAGATTCTCGATCGACACCAGGATGTCGCCTGTGGCGTCGCCGCCACCGATCGTGCCGGCGGCGAGATTGATCGAGATCCCGACCGCGCTGTCGTAGTAGCTGGCGGTATCGATGCCGGCGCCGCCGCCGAGAGCATCGCCCCCCGCCCCACCGCGGAGCACGTCGTTGCCGTTATTGCCCTGCAGGTTGTTGACGCCGGCAGTCCCGACCAGGGTGTCATTGCCCTGGCTGCCGGAAAGGTTCTCGAACCCGCTCAGGGTGTCGCCCTGCGCGTCACCGCCGGTGCCGACGCCGGTGGCGAGGTTGACCGAGATTCCGACCGAGGTTTCATAGTAGGTGACAAGGTCGGTGCCGGCGCCGCCGTTCAGCACATCGGCTCCGGCGCCGCCGCGGATGATGTCGTCGCCGGCATCACCGTTGATGGTGTCGTTGCCGCCCAGTCCCCATGCATTGTCGTTGCCGGCGCCGAGGGTCAGGACGTTGTTCTCACCCGAGCCCGTGATCTGGTCGTTTCCGCTCGTTCCGATTGCGTTCTCGACGCTCGACAGCCAGATCTGGCCGTTCAGGGCGTTCAGGTCGTAGAAGATGCCGTCCTGGAGGTTAATGTAGGCGCCGAATCCTGGGAAGATTACGGTTGAT
The DNA here is from genome assembly GCF_052113205.1 of Inquilinus sp. YAF38. NCBI lineage: Bacteria > Pseudomonadati > Pseudomonadota > Alphaproteobacteria > Rhodospirillales > Rhodospirillaceae > Inquilinus > Inquilinus sp. YAF38. The sequence goes on from NZ_JBFRCU010000059.1 coordinate 8,294, forward strand.
GCATCGAAGGTGTCGGTTCCGGCGCCGCCGAAGAAGGCTTCGCCGACGCCGCCGTTCCATCCGGCCTCGATATAGAAGCGGTCGTTGCCCGCATCGCCGTAGACCTGGTCGACGCCCGAGCCGGCGGTCAGCGTGTCGTCGCCGGCGCCGCCCTGGATCAGGTCGTTGCCGTCGCCGCCGCTGACGGTATCGTTGCCATCCCCAGCCTGGATGTTGTCAACGCCGCTGCCGCCGCTGATGACGTCGTTGCCGGCGCCGCCCTGGATGTTGTCGTCGCCGCCGTTGCCGTAGAGGGCATTGGCCCCGCCGTCGCCGATGATCGTGTCGGCCAGCTGCGTGCCGCTGACGTTCTCGACCCCGGTGAGGATATAGGGGCCGCCAAAGGAGGGCGAGAAGTTGTAGGTCGCGCCGGCGAGGTTCACGACCGAGCCGTAGGTGGCCGTGTAGTTGCTGAGATCGAGGGTGTCGATCCCCGCGCCACCGGTGGTGTCGTCACCGAACTCGCCCTGACGCACGTAGAAGGTGTCATTGCCGTCGCCACCATCGACGGTGTCCTTGGTGAAACCGCCCTCGATCCAGTCATTGCCGGCACCGCCATTGATGACATCAACGTCGTAACCACCCGTCAGGACGTCATTCCCGTCCCCGCCATTGATGGTGTCGTTGCCGCTGTTGCCGTTGATGGAATCGGCGCCGGCGTTGCCGTTCAAGACGTTGCCGGCGATGTTGCCCTGGATGGTGTCGTTGCCGGAACCGCCATTGGCGTTCTCGATCAGCGAGCGCGCATCCCCATTGTACTGCAGCGCGTTGAAGACGTTGCCGCGGGCATAACCGCCGTTCGGGCCGCCGCCGAGATAGGCGAGCTGGCCTGACGAGAAGACGGAGAAACCGCCGGGATTGAGGTCCAGGGTCAGATTGGTGGTGTAGTTCGACAGGTCGTAGGTGTCGACGCCGCCGCCGTCCCAGACCGTCTCGAAGATGCGGTTGCCGCCGGGCGCGATGGCGATACCACCGTTGACGAAGGTGGTGCCGGTGGTCGGGCTCCAGCTATAGACCGTATCGGTGCTGTTGGTGGTGAAGTCCGCGCCGTACATGTATTGCAGCGCGGCGATGTCCAGCATCATGAAGGTCTGGGGGGCGCCCCAGGTCTCGTAATTGTAGCCGCTGGTGTCGTCGCCGATGAAGGTGCGGTACGTCATCACCGAGAATTCGAGCGAATCATGGTCGGCCGGCAGGGCTCCGTAGACGCCGGTTTCCTGACCGTGCTTCAGGCCCAGCGCGTGGCCGAGCTCATGGATCACGGTGTGCCAGTCGTAGTTGCCGGCGACCGGCGCGTCGCCGCTCGGCCCGAAGAAGGCATCACCGCCATAGACCCCGTTGTTCGGGTAATAGGCGTAGGCCGTGCCGGGATCGCTGGTGTTGGCGACGCGGATGGTGCCGGCCCCCGAACCGCTGCCGGCATAGCTGATGGTGAGATTGGTGAACCCTTCGGCCGCGAAGCCATAGGCACCGCCGGGCTGGGTGAAGATATCGGCGTTTAGCGCGAAGTGGACGGCGATCATCTGCTGCGCCGTCATCTGGTGGAAATTGGTGAACGCCTCCGGATGGCCGGCCTGATAGTCGCTCACCGCATCCGGGTCGCTGTAGGTGATGGAGCCGTCCGACCAGCGGACGCCGGCCAGGATGCCGTCGATCAACTGGTTGCCGGACGCGGCCACGGCCACGGCGGCGTCGGCCGAGCCGTTCTCCTCCGGCTTCGGCGCGCCGGAGCCGGCACTCGACGAAGTCGAGGTGTTGTGGACCACGAATCCGTCGGACCGGTCGCCAATCGCCGCGCGAATGGAGTCCGCGAGCGCGCCGCCATGGGCCAGGACTGCGTCCAGGCGGGACGCATCGGCGAATGTATTGTGGTACAGGAGGTCGTTCGACGATTGGCGCATCGACGACCATGCCATCGGATCGGCGAGAAGATCGCCGTCGGACGACAAGGCGTCGTATTCAAGGATGTTTGACGATTTCATACCGGGTCTCCCCTACGTGGTGAAGATCCGCAACCTTTGAGTGAAGATCCGCAACTTCTTGTTGTTTATTATTGATTGGTAGAAGGCACGATCGTTCAGGGTCCGAACGCGTCGTTCACTCGCGCGCTTCAGCCCAGTTGGAGCATGTCAGGAGATTGTGTCGTGAAGATGTTGCAATCCCGCCCTGGTGCGTAAGATTTATCCCCGCCGATCCTACTGCATCGCAAGCTGTCCCAAGACAAACGGTCTTTTCCTATCTAATGAATTATACATAAAATCCGCTATTGTGTCAATCTTGCGCCAGTACCCTAGTCGGAATTGTATGATTAAATTGGCGCGCTGACAGGACAGGAGTAGTGACTCAATTCCTGAATACTGAATGTTTGGATTACCTCATGGATTCGCCATATTCCCGAGAGAAAAGGTCGTTGTCGCCCTGCCGGCCTTGCGCGGTGCCAGGCATCTCTGCGTGCCCGGGAAGGAGCCGTGACCGATGAATGTCCAGATCTGGCCCTCCGCTTGTCTCGCATTGTCCGTGCTGTCTGCGGCGTTGCCGTGCTGGGCGCAGGGAGCCTTCGTTCCCCGGGACGGCGGCGCCCCGGAGCTTCGGGAGGAGGAGAGGATGGTGGCGCAGGCCGGCATGGCGCGGCCGCCGGACGACGCGGCGGTGCTCGCCCAGGAGTTTCGCGGGGCGGTCGCCGACGGCTCGAATGCGGCGCTGATCCGATTCATCGCGCGGCATCCGGGGACGGCGCTGGCGGATGAGGCGTGGCGCCGGCTGCAGCAGCGGCCCGCGCCGGACGAGCGGCCGCTGGCCAACGACCCGGACGCCGCGATCTATGCCGCCTTCGACACCGCCCGCCGCACCGGCACGGCCGAGGCCTGGCGCGACTTCGCCCGGACCTACGCCAACCACCCGCTCGCCGCCGAGGCGAGCCGGCTCGCGTCGCCGTAGCGGTCAGAGGTCCTTTTCGGCGAGCTCGCGGAACGCGTCGGGGACGGATCGGGACGGCCCCAGCGCGACCGAGCCATATCCGACCGCCTGCCAACCGAACCGTGCGCGGATCGCGTCGATCGCCCGGTCGGCCTGCCCGCGCGCCATGCCTGTCCGGGAGCCGGGCCGGCGCCGCTCATCGGCGAGCCCGAGCGGCAGCTCCAGTTGCAACTGCGGCCGGTCCCCGAGATGCGACACCGAGATCGCCAGCAGCGAGATGCTTTTCTCCTCTGGATGCTGCGCCAGGATGCCGCGCACCAGCTCCTCGGCGATCTCGGCCAGGATCGTGGTCGCCGAGACCGGCGCGTCGAGCGTCACGGCGCGCGTGACCGAGCGCAGATCGGCGAAGCGGACGCGGACCGTCACCGTCCGGCCGGGCCGCGACTTGGCCCGCAGCCGGGTGGCGACCCGGTCCGCCAGATGGCGCAGCGCCGGCACGAACACCCGCTCCTCGGCTGGTTTCCGGCCAAGCGCGGATTGCGCCCCGGCCGAATGCGACCGCCGCCGTGTCTCGATCGCCCGCGGATCGCGGTTCCAGGCCAGCGCCGACAGCTTCTCCCCGGCGGCGCGGCCCAGCAGCCGCTCCAGCGACCATCCCGGCATTTCCGCCAGCTGGCCGATGGTGTGCACGCCGCTTTCCGCCAGCCGTGCCCGCGTCACTGGGCCGACGCCCCACATCAGCTCGACCGGCAAATCGTGCAGGAACGCCAGCTCGACCTCGGGATCAACGACCACCAGCCCGTCCGGCTTGGCCACCTGCGAGGCGATCTTGGCCAGGTGCTTGGTGCGGGCCACGCCGATCGAGATCGGCAGGCCCAGCTCCGCCCGCACCCGCCGCCGGATCATCCGCGCGATCTCGTCCGGCGGGCCGAACAGATGGGTGCAGCCGGCGACATCGGCGAAGGCCTCGTCGATCGAGATCCGCTCGACCAGCGGCGTGAAGTCGCCCAGCACCTTGATGGCGGCGTCGCCCAGCCGCTGATATTCCCGGAAATGACCGGCGACGAAGATCAGGCCCGGGCACAGCTCGCGCGCCCGGCGTCCCGGCATGCCGCCGCGCACGCCGAAAGCCTTGGCCTCGTAGGAGGCGGCCAGCACCACCCCGCCGCCGACCGCGATCGGCCTGCCGCGCAGCGCCGGGTCCAGCAGCTGCTCGACCGACGCGTAGAAGGCGTCCAGATCCGCATGGAGGATGGTGGCTGTCGTTTCGGTCCCAACCGTCACCTGTCGACTCCGCGGCGGCTGTCAGGAACATATAGAGAACAATCCGATCGAAATGTCAAGCCGCCGGCATCACGATCAGCACCCAACCCCTTGCATTCCTGTGGAAATGGCGCACCATCCTCGGGATGTAGCCAAGGAGGAGGGCTGCGATGGGAAACGCTCATCTGGAGAAGTGGCGGTCCCTGGTCGACGAGTTCCGGCAGAAAGCCGGTGAGCTCGAGCGGGAGGAGCGCGAGACCTGTCTCGCCTGCACCGCGGCCGACCGGGCCAAGGTCGCCGAAGCACAGCATTTCATGGAAAGCAGTGGCATCGGCGAGGCGCTGTGTGCGCTGGTCTGGGACGTCCGCCGCTTCGCCGCCTGGTCATGCCACGGCAAGCCGGTCCCGCCGGACTTCACCGAGCTCGCCATGGTCGCCGACCACATGAAGGACTTCGCCGTCGACTTCGCCTATCGGGGCCGGCGCTACGGCATCACCTTCAAGGAGCGGTCGCTGCATCCCGACCCGCGCGGCGACAACCATGGCGAGGCCCATCTGTCGTCAGCCGGCGAGACGGTGTTCGGCGTGTCGATGGTGAATCGGGCGGGCGCCGCCTACGACGACTGGCATCCGATGGCGGTGGAGGCCTTCCGCCCGGGCGGCTGGATCGCCGACCTGCTCGAAATGCACCGGGAGCACCGGCGCGCCAAAGCAGCCGCCGAGGCGAAGGCGCGGGATCAGGTCACCAGCCGGCGCGCCGCGATGATCTCGCTGGAGTGAGGCGGTCGCCTCTCCTCAGCGCGGCCTGAGCACCGTGGCCAGGTCGACCGGCCCGGCTTCGGCCGGGGCCAGGTCGAGGTCCTGCTCGATATGGGTCAGATGGGCCAGCATGGCGGCACCGGCGCGGTCGGCGTCGCGCCGCGCCAGGGCGTGCAGGATCGCTTCATGCTCGGTGTTGCCGCAGGCCGAGGCGCCGCTGCGGCCGTACAGGGCGATGACCAGCGAGGCGCGCGACACCAGCTCGCGCAGGAACCGCTCCATCACACGCTGCCGGGCGATCTCGGCGATGCCGAGGTGGAACAGGCCGGACAGCTGTATGGCACGCGGCCGATCGGCCCGGCGCAGCGCCTCCGCCTCCTCGGCCAGGTGCCGCTGCAGCCGCTCGATGTCGGACGGCACGGTCCGCTCGGCGGCGCGGCGGGCGATCGCCGCCTCCAGCGTGCGCCGCGCCTCGAACACCTCGCGCGCCTCCTCCACCGTGGGTGCCGCGACGAAGGCGCCGCGGTTCTTCTCGATCACCACCATATGCTGATGCGCCAGCGCCTGCAGGGCGGAGCGGACGATGGTCCGGCTGACGCCGAAGGCGGTGCCGATCTCGTCTTCCGACAGCTTGGTGCGTGGCGGCAGCCGGTGCTCGACGATCGCATCCAGGATCGAGCGGTAGATTGCCGCCGACCGCGCGCCGCGGTCGGGGATGTCGCGGGTTCCGGCCAGCGTGCCGACGGTCTCGATCGTGTCCATGCTTCCGCTCCGGCGCGGCGCGGCCGCGACTCGTCCGGCTCACCATCCCATGCGGATCGGCAGGGCTCAAGATTGTATTCTTGTCCAGTCTGGATTGTGCACAATCTTCGGGCTGGCTGTATGCGAGTGCCCAAAGCGTAGGCGGCTGCCGATCCGTGATGCGCCTCCACGCGGCGGGAGTCGCGGCATCAGGCGCTTGGCACGGCGCTTGCTCCTCCGTCTTTCCGAAAGGGAGAGCGGCATGCGCGGCGCAGATCTCGAACTGGTGAAGGTGACCAAGCGCTACGGCGGCACCGTCGCCGTGGACGGCATCGACCTGAGGATCCCGGCCGGCACCTATTGCTGCCTGCTGGGCCCCTCCGGCTGCGGCAAGACCTCGACCCTGCGCATGGTCGCGGGGCATGAGGCGGCGTCGGACGGCGACATCATCCTCGGCGTCGCCAACGTCACCGACCGGCCGCCGGCCAAGCGCGGCACGGCCATGATGTTCCAGTCCTACGCCCTGTTCCCGCATCTCTCGGTCGCCGACAACGTCGCCTTCAGCCTGAAGATGCGCGGCGTGGCGAAGGCCGAGCGCCGGGCCAAGGCGGCGGAGCTGCTGGCCCTGGTGGCGATGGAGGCCTATGGCGAGCGCTTGCCGGCGCAGCTGTCGGGGGGGCAGCAGCAGCGCGTGGCCCTGGCGCGGGCCTTGATCACCCAGCCGCAGATCCTGCTGCTGGACGAACCGCTCTCGGCCCTCGACCCCTTCCTCCGCATCAAGATGCGGGCCGAGCTGAAGCGGCTGCAGCTGGAGCTCGGCATCAGCTTCATCCACGTCACCCACAGCCAGGAGGAGGCGATGGCGCTGGCCGACCTGGCGGTGGTGATGAAGGGCGGGCGGATCGAGCAGGCCGGCCCGCCGCGGGATCTGTTCACCCGGCCGGCCACCGAATTCGTCGCCCGCTTCATCGGCGGCCACAATGTCGTGACCCTCGGCGGCCGCCTGGCGACGTTGCGCGCCGACCGGCTGCGGCTGAGCAAGGTCAACGGCGCCGGCGTGCCGCCCGGGCAAGTCGAGGCGGTGGTGCAGGGGGTCGAATACCAGGGCGCCACCGTCCACGTCGCCTTCGCCTGCGAGCTGGCGCCGGACATGCTGGCCTGGCTGCCCGAGGCCGCCTTCTTCGCCGACCCGGTGGCGCCGGGCGACCGCGTCGCCGTCGCCTGGGCCGACCAGGACATCCACCCTCTCCACACCGATGCCGCGGGGCGCGGCGACCATCGCCCCCAACCCTAAGGAGGCTCACACCATGGCGGAACCCAAAGACACCAAGCGCGGCTTCTCCCGCCGCACCCTGCTGAAGACCACCGCGGCCACGGCCGGCGCGCTGGTCGGCAGCCGCGCCATCACCGGATTCCCGGCGATCATCGCGGCCGAGCCGGTGACGCTGCGTTATCTCGGCACCGCGGTGAACCAGAGTGCCGACATCGCCAAGAAGGCGAAGGAGGATCTCGGCATCATCATCGAATACGTGCCGGTGACCACCGACGAGGTGACCAAGCGCATCGTTACCCAGCCGAACTCCTTCGATCTCGTCGACAGCGAATACTTCTCGCTGAAGAAGCTGCTGCCCTCCGGCAATCTGCAGGGCATGGACGCCAAGCGGATCAAATATGTCGACCAGATCTCGACCGTCTTCACCAAGGGCGAGCTGAACGGCAAGAAGATCGGCGACCAGGGCACCGCGCCGAAGAAGGTGTTCTACCTGCCCGAGAAGAACGGCAAGACCTTCGCCACCGAGCCGACCGAGTGGATCACCCTGATCCCGACCACCTACAACGCCGACACGCTCGGCATCCGGCCCGATTTGATCGGCCGGCCGATCGAGAGCTGGAAGGAGCTTTTGAACCCCGAATTCAAGGGCAAGGCCTCGATCCTGAACATCCCGTCGATCGGCATCATGGACGCGGCGATGGTGGTGGAATCGGCCGGCCTCCACACCTATGCCGACAAGGGCAACATGACCAAGGAGGAGATCGACCTGACCATGAAGGTGCTGACCGAGGCCAAGCAGGCCGGCCAGTTCCGCGCCTTCTGGCAGGATTTCAATGAGAGCGTGAACCTGATGGCGTCGGGCGAGACGGTGATCCAGTCGATGTGGTCGCCGGCCGTGACCAAGGTCCGCTCCATGGGCATCGCCTGCACCTTCCAGCCGCTGAAGGAAGGCTACCGCGCCTGGGCCTCGGGCTTCGGCCTGCCGAAGACGCTGAAAGACAAGAAGCTCGACGCCGCTTACGAGTTCGTCAACTGGTTCCTGTCCGGCTGGGCCGGCGCCTATCTCAACCGCCAGGGCTACTACTCGGCGGTGCTAGAGACGGCCAAGGCCAATATGGAGCCCTATGAATGGGCCTATTGGATGGAAGGCAAGCCGGCCGCCCAGGACATCAAGGCGCCGGACGGCACGGTGATGGAGAAGGCCGGCGCGGTGCGCGACGGCGGCTCCTATGACGCGCGCATGGGCGGCGTCGCCTGCTGGAATGCGGTGATGGACGAGAACGACTACATGGTCCGCAAGTGGAACGCCTTTATCGCCGCTTAGCATGATCATCCGCGCAGGTCGGGTTTGCCGCGCGCGAACCCGATCTGCGCCGCTGAAAGATGTCGACCATGACGGCCATCTCCGCGGAAGACGCACCCATCCGCACCGCCGCGGCGCCCCGGGCAGAATCCTCCGGCCGCTTCACGGCATTCCTGCAGGCGGCGCCGATGATGCTGGTGTTCCTGCTGTTCTTCGTGCTGCCGCTGGCGGTCACGGTGGTGGTCAGCTTCTGGGACTACACCGAATACTCGATCGTGCCGGACTTCACGTTGCGCAACTATGTCGAGGCGTTCGACGGCTGCCTGACGTCGCTGCCGGAGCTGTGCACCACCTTCAAGACCTATCTTTCGACCCTGAAGATCGGCGCGATGGTGTGGGCCATCACCCTCGGCCTCGGCTTCACCATCGCCTATTTCCTGGTGTTCCATGTGCGGACCACGGCGATGCAGATCGTGCTGTGCCTGCTCTGCACCATTCCGTTCTGGACCTCCAACGTGATCCGGATGATCTCCTGGATCCCGCTGCTCGGCCGCAACGGGCTGGTCAACCAGGGGCTGCTCGGCCTCGGCGTGATCGACCGGCCGATCGACGGGCTGCTCTATTCCGAATTCTCGGTGGTGCTGGCCTTCGTGCACCTGTTCACCGTGTTCATGATCGTGCCGATCCTGAACTCGATGCTGCGCATCGACCGGTCGCTGATCGAGGCCGCGACCGACGCCGGCGCCAGCGGCTGGCAGATCCTGTGGAACGTGATCGTGCCGCTGTGCAAGCCGGGCATCGTCATCGGCTCGATCTTCGTCGTCACCATCGTGATGGGCGACTTCGTCACCGTCGGCGTCATGGGCGGGCAGCAGATCGCCTCGGTCGGCAAGGTGATCCAGGTCCAGCTCAGCTACCTGCAGTTCCCTGCCGCCGCGGCCAACGCCGTGATCCTGCTGGCCGTGGTGATCATGATCATCGTCGTCCTGACCCGGCTGGTCGACATCCGGAAGGAGCTGTGATGCGCGAGGGCCGTCCGCTCTCCTTCTACGTCCTGGCCGCGGTGTTCGCGCTGTTCGTGCTGTTCCTCTATGGCCCGACGCTGACCATCTTCGTGCTGTCCTTCCAGGGGCCGCAGGGCGGGCTGACCTTCCCGATGAACGGCGTCTCGACCTTCTGGTTCGAGAAGCTGTGGGCCGGGATGGGCGTGGTCGACATCGGCGCCGCCTTCTGGCGCTCGCTCAAGCTCGGCCTCGTGGTCATGGTGCTGACCATGGCCTTCTCGGTGTCGGCGGGCCTGGCCTTCCGCCGGCGCTTTCCGGGCCAGTCGGCGCTGTTCTACACCGCCATCGCCAGCCTGATCATGCCGTCGATCGTGGTCTCGCTCGGCATCGCGCTGGAGTTCCGCCTGCTGGACGAGGCGATCAAGAGCCTGGGCGAAAGCTGGGACATCGCCTGGGTCAATGACGAGTTCACCACGACGATGGGCCTGTTCCGCTCCGGCCTCGGCGCGCATCTGACCTGGACCATGCCCTTCGGCCTGCTGATCATGTTCGCGGTGTTCAACCGCTTCGACCGCCGCTACGAGGAGGCCGCGCGCGACCTCGGCGCCTCCGCCTGGCAGAGCTTCCGCCATGTGGTGCTGCCGATCATCGGCGCCAGCGTGGTCGGCGTCGGCCTGTTCGGCTTCACTTTGTCCTGGGACGAGATCGCCCGGTCGTCGCAGGCGATCGGCGAGCAGAACACCCTGCCGCTGGAGTTGCAGGGCCTGACCACCACGGTGACGACGCCGGAGATCTATGCCCTCGGCACGGTGACCACGGCGGTATCGCTGGCGGTGGTGCTGACCGCGCTCGGCCTGATGGCGCTGCTGCGCCGCCGCCGCACCCGCCACGGCACCGACGCCGGCAAGGGGCTGGTGTGAGGATGGATGGAGTGGTGAGGGTTTCCCTTTTTCTGTCATGCCCGGGCTTGACCCGGGCATCCAGGGCGGCAAGAGCCGCTCTCGGTGGCCCCTGGATTGCCGGGTCAAGCCCGGCAATGACAGCAAGGGGAACCGCCGTGCCTCGAACGGCCTGACCCATGGAGATCCTCGTCGTCAACCCGAACACCACGGCCGGCATGACCGCCAAGATCGGCGCCGCCGCCGCGGCCGCCGCGGCGCCGGGCACCCGTGTCACCGCGGTGAATCCGGAGACGGGCCCGGCCTCGATCGAGGGCTGGGTCGACGGCGCCTTGGCCGTCCCCGGCCTGCTGCAGGAGATCGCCCGCGGCGAGGCGCGCGGCGTCGCCGGCCACGTGATCGCCTGCTTCGACGACACCGGGCTGGATGCCGCGCGCAGCCTCGCGACGGCCCCGGTGGTCGGCATCGGCGAGGCCGGCTTCCATGTCGCCTCGCTACTGGCCGGCCGGTTCTCGGTGGTGACGACGCTGGCGCGGTCGATCCCGATAATCGAGGCGAACCTGCAGCGATATGGCCTGGCCGCCCGGTGCGCCCGGGTCCGGGCGGCGGAGATCCCGGTGCTGGAGCTGGAGCGCCCTGGCTCGGATGCCGAAGAGCGGATCTCGGCAGAGATCKCGACGGCGCTCGAGGCCGACCGGGCCGAGGCGATCGTGCTCGGCTGCGCCGGCATGGCCGATCTCGCCGCGCGGCTGTCGGCCCGGCACGGCGTGCCGGTGGTCGACGGCGTCGCCGCCGCGGTCACGCTGGTCGAAAGCTTGGCGCGGCTCGGCCTGCGCACCGCCAAGACCGGCGGCTACGCCCCGCCACGGCCGAAGCCCTATGCGGGTGGCTTCGCGCCGGTCACGTCGGGACACACCTCGATCACGTAGCGGCTCAGCTTGTGGCGCTTGGCAGGTGATACCAGCGGACCGAAATATTAACTCGTCATGGCAAGCCCCGAAGGGGCGTGGCCATCCAGCGGTACCGACCTACTGGATGGCCACGTCGCTACGCTCCTCGCCATGACAGAGGAGGGATCGAAGAGTCGATCTCAAAGACCACTGGTATAGGGTTTACCTCGCATGCTTGACCCGCATCCGAGCCACAAACACCTCGCTATCAAAGGCCTGCGGTTTGCCTGATCTTTCGCCTGCGACCAGCGCATCCTGCAACGCCTTCACTTTGGCTTCATGGACTTCCAGCAGGCGCAGCCCGGCGCGGACAACGTCGCTGGCCGAGCGGTACCGCCCGCCCTGCACCTGCGCATCGATGATGTCGGCGACGTGATCGTCGAGCGGAATCGTTGTATTGCGCGCCACCTAAAACTCCCCGGACGCGGGCTAACGGCATTTAGCCACAAAACAAGTTCTGATGCAGGCGAGCCCACGAAAGATCGTCATTGCGATCCCGGCCTTGAGCCGGGGGAAGCAATCCAGGGCCGCAAGAGCGGAGACATGGATTGCTTCGTCGGCTTCGCCTCCTCGCAATGACGGTTCTTTAGTAGGAGAAGGATAGAGCAGATTACGTGCTCGCCAGTATGAGCCGATATCAGGGCCTCGTGATCCGCAGATGGCCGAACTGCGCCTCGTAGCCTGCATCCTTCGGGCTGCAGGCGTAGAGGCCGGCCAGGATCGGGCCGGCGCCGTCATCGGCGTGCAGCCGGGCGATGCGCAGCTGCACCCAGCGGTCGTCGCCCTCCGGCGCCGCCTCGACGATGTAGTCGGCGCCGGTGCGGCGGATGCGGAAGCCGGTGGCGCCGCCCGGCCGGGTCGGCACGTCCTGGGTCGACCAGTCGGACCAGCCGGCATTGGTGACCACGGCGCCGAGGCGGCTGTGCGCCGCTGTCTCGAACTCGACAGAGGTCTTGATCCAGCTGTCCGGCGACTGCCGTACGATCAGCCCGGCCTGGTCGTACTGATGCACGGGGCTGCCGCGCACGACCGTCTCCATCACGAAGTCGCCGGCGACCGGCAGCGCCAGCACATGGCCGTTGTCGACCCGGAAACCGTAATGCGTGCCCTGCCAGAAATCGGTTCCGGCGGCGGTGCGCAGCCGCAGGCCCTCCGGCCCGATCGACCAGTCCTGTGGCGGGTTGGTCCAGGCCAGCCCGGGGTCCAGGGCAGGGGACAGGAAGGTCTCGTCCAGGATATTCATCGCGTCTCTCCCTGTATTTGCGGCCCATCAGACGTGAGCCCGGCCGGCCGGGCAAGGGACATCGCGCCAGGACGATAATCTCGATCGATGCTCGCCATGCATCGATCGATGCCGTCTTGGACCTGGAGTCGGATCGGTGTCCTCCGTACCGTCCGGATAAGCCCGCCGGAAGACGGTCGGAACCGAGACGATTCATCAGGGGGAGGACCAACCATGATCACCAGACGCCGCGCGCTCGCGCTCGCCGCCGGCCTTGCCATCCTCGGGGCTGCCGGCTCGGCCTCCGCGCAGAATTTCGAACGCACCGTCCGCATCGTCGTTCCCTACGCGCCGGGTGGCACCTCCGACACGCTGGCGCGCATCATCGCGCCGCAGCTCTCCGAGGCCATCGGCCAGACCGTGGTGGTCGAGAACAAGCCGGGCGCCGCCGGCAATATCGGCGCCGACGCGGTGGCCAAGGCCGACCCGGACGGGCACACGCTGCTGCTGGCGGATGTCGGCTCGATCGCCACCGCGCCGGGGCTGTTCAGCGACCTGTCCTACGACCCGCTGAAGGATCTGGCGCCGGTCGGGATGATCATGTTCGTGCCCTATGTGCTGGCGGTGAACAAGGACCTGCCGGTCAACACGGCGGCCGAGCTGGTCGATTACGCCAAGGCCAATCCGGGCAAGCTGGCGGTGGCCAATTCCGGCATCGGCGGCGTCAACCACATCACCGCGGTCGCCATGGCCAAGGATCTCGGCATCCAGTGGAAAACGGTGCCCTATCGCGGCGGCTCGGCGGCCACCCAGGCGGTGGTGTCGGGCGAGAGCAAGGTCATCATCAACGGCGCCACCGCGACCCTGCCCTTCGTCGCCAACGGCCAGCTTCGCGGCATCGCGGTGACCGGCACGGACCGGATCGCCAGCGCGCCGGACATCCCGACCTTCACCGAGGCCAAGCTGCCCGCCGCCGATGTCGGGTCCTGGCAGGGGCTGCTGACCACCGCCGGCTCGCCGCCCGCTTTGGTCGACAAGCTGAACCAGGCGCTCGGCGAGATCCTGAAGAAGCCGGAGGTGGCGGAGCGGATCGCCCAGCAGGGCGGCCGGGTCGTCGCCGGGCCGCCGGCGGATCTCGGCTCCTGGCTCGCCACCAACACCGAGGCCTGGGGCAAGGTGATTGCCGACGCCGGCATCAAGGGCGAGTGACGGGGTGACGCGCATCAACTGGCCGGACCTGCTGTTCGGCCTCTTCCTCTGCGTGGTGGCGGCCGTCGTCCTGGTCGCCACGCGCAAGCTCAGCTTCGGCAGCCCGGCCGATATGGGGGCCGGCTTCATGCCGCGGGTGCTGGCGATCGGCGCCGCCGGCTTCGGCCTGGTCTTCGCCCTGCGCAGCCTGGCGATCGGCGGCGAGGGGATCGAGGCGCCGAAGCTGCGGCCGATCCTCGGCGTCCTCGCCGCCGTCGCAATCTTCGCCCTGCTCGCCGCCAAGGCCGGGCTGGCGGTCGCCGGCTTCGCCACGGTGGTCGTCGCCGGCCTCGCCAGCCGGGAGACGCGGCTGCGCGAGACCGTCGTCTTCGCCGTCGGGCTCAGCGCTGCCGCGGTGATCCTGTTCGTGCTGCTGCTGGACCTGCCGGTGCCGGTCTGGCCTCGCTTCTAGGCCGTATTCCAGGGACGCCATGGACCTGTTCGACAACCTGCTGCTCGGCCTGACCACGGCGCTGCAGTGGCAGAACCTGCTGTACTGCCTGTTCGGCGTGCTGATCGGCACGGCGATCGGCGTGCTGCCCGGCATCGGGCCGATCCCGACGGTGGCCCTCTTGCTGCCCTTCACCTTCGGGCTCGACCCGGCCTCCGCCTTCATCATGCTCGCCGGCATCTTCTACGGCGCGCAATATGGCGGCTCGACCACGGCGATCCTGGTCAATGTGCCGGGAGAGACCTCGTCGGTCGTCACCTGCCTCGACGGCCATCAGATGGCGCGCCAGGGCAAGGCCGGACTGGCGCTGGCCATCGCCGCCATCTCCTCCTTCTTCGCCGGCACGGTGGCGACGGTGGTGATCGCCCTGCTGGCCCTGCCGCTCGCCGCGCTGGCGCTGCAATTCACCGCGGTCGAGTATTTCAGCCTGCTGGTGCTCGGCCTGATCGCGGCGGTGATCCTGGCGCATGGCTCGGTGGCCAAGGCGCTGGCCATGGTGGTGGTCGGGCTGCTGCTCGGCATCGTCGGCATCGACGTCTCCTCCGGCGCCTCGCGCCTGACCTTCGGCATTCCGGAGCTGGGCGACGGGCTCGACTTCGTGCCGATCGCCATGGGCCTGTTCGGCCTCGGCGAGATCATGGCCAATCTCGACCGGCCGCAGCCGCGCCAGCTGGTCAGCAGCAGGGTGCGCGACCTGATGCCCCGCTGGGCCGATCTGCGCCAGGCCTTCCCGGCGATGGTGCGCGGCACGGCGATCGGCTCCTTCCTCGGCGTGCTGCCCGGGGGCGGGGCGGCGCTGCCGCCCTTCACCGCCTATGCCGTGGAGAAGAAGCTGGCCCGCGATCCCAGCCGTTTCGGCAAGGGCGCGATCGAGGGCGTGGCCGGGCCGGAGGCCGCGAACAATGCCGGGGCGCAGACCAGCTTCATCCCGCTGCTGACGCTCGGCATCCCGTCCAACGCCCTGATGGCGCTGATGATCGGGGCGCTGATGATGCACGGCATCCAGCCCGGGCCGCAGATCATGACCGAGCAGCCGCAGCTGGTCTGGGGCGTGGTCGCCAGCATGTGGGTCGGCAACCTGATGCTGCTGGTCATCAACCTGCCGCTGATCGGGATCTGGATCTCGATGCTGAAGATCCCCTACCGGCTGATGTTCCCGGCGATCGTGCTGTTCTGCTGCATCGGCACCTACGGCATCGCCAACAGCATGTTCAATGTCTGGCTGATGCTGGGCTTCGCGCTGGTCGGCTACTTCTTCGTCAAGGTGAAGGCCGAGCCGGCGCCGCTGCTGCTGGGCCTGGTGCTGGGGCCGCAGCTGGAGGAGAACTTCCGCCGCGCCATGCTGCTGTCCGATGGCGACTTCACCGTGTTCCTGACCCATCCGATCAGCGCGGTGCTGCTGGCCGTCGTGGCGATCCTGCTGCTGGCGATGCTGGTGCCGGCGATCACGCGCAAGCGCGAGCAGGCGCTGGCGGAATAGCCTTCCCCTCGGTGCGGCGGGGCGGCATCGTGGCCGTCCCGCCCCCCGCCGCAGGTCCCGTATGCGCCTCGCCGTCCTCGCCGACATCCACGGCAACCTCCCGGCCCTCGAAGCCGTGCTGGCCGATCTCGACCGCCGCGGCGCCGATGGCATCGTCCATCTCGGCGACTGCGTCTCCGGCCCGCTGTGGCCGCGCGAGACGCTGGACCTGCTGATGTCCAAGGACTGGCCGACCGTGCGCGGCAACCATGACCGCTGGGTCTGGGAGGACCGGGACGAGCCGCCGAGCACCTCCGACGGCTATGCCCGCCACGCGCTCGACGCCGCCGGCCGCGCCTGGCTCGGCGCCCTGCCGATGAAGCTGGAGCTGCCGGGCGGCATCACCGCCTTCCATGCAAGGCCGGACGACGACAACGCCTATCTGCTGGAGGATATCGAGGCCGGCCGGCTGGTGCGGGCTCCGACCGACGCCATCGCCCAGCGGCTGACCGGCGTCTCCGGCCCGGTCATCCTGTGCGGCCACAGCCACCTGCCCTGGCTGCTGCGCCTGTCGGACGGGCGCTGGATCCTCAACCCCGGCAGCATCGGCGCCCCGGCCTATGACGACCCGACGCCGCCGGCCCATGTCTCCGAATCGGGATCGCCCGCCGCCCGCTACGCGATGCTGGAGCTGGACGGCGACAAGGTCGCGGCCGAGCTGATCGCCATTCCCTACGACCACGACCGCGCGGTCCGCCGGGCGGCGGAGAACGGCCGTCCCGACTGGGCGCACGCGCTCGCAACCGGATATGCGCTCGGGGGCGACCTCACCGTGTTGTGATATCGCGCGAGAGTGCTAGGCTCCCGATTGTGGCGAAGACATGCCAATCTTCGCCTGAAACTCAGGAGATGGGCCGACTGAGAACCGGATTGGGCAGTGTAGGTTACGCCTTTCGATTGGGATCTCATAGAAGGCGATATCTTTGAAGATCGACTTATCTTTCGTTGCGTGGATCAACAAATCTTCGGCAAGAGTCAGCATATTGTCGAGAGCAGCATCCATATCCCCAACAACGTCACTTTTTGGTTCACCGGTCCGGCTCCAGGTCGGAGGGACATAGCCGTCCGGGAGAGCGACGATATTTTCGATTGTCATCGTACCAGAGAGCCCGCCAGGATGCTCAAGCGCGTTCCTCATCCGAATTAATTTGGCGGTCCAGCCTTGTTCTGTTTTGAGAAGCTCCGTGAGGTGGTGGTTTGCTCCAAGGGTGGCAGCCGCCCACTTTACGAGGTTGCTGTCGCCTACTCCTTTTAGATCCGTGAACGCACTAGCATCCTTTAGTTCACAGCCGTACACAATTTGAAACAAGCCAAGTAGGTCGCGCAGGTAGTTTTTGGCTTCATAGAGAAAACTCTCGACGATTCCATCTAGGCCGATGACGTGGGGAATTTCACGGACCCTAGAATCTTTCTGTTCTTGGATTCGTTCGGCGCTATTCACAATTTTATTGACTAATTCTTCCCGATTTTCGTGGCAGCGCAAAAGTCTTGGTGAAAGCGTACGGGTATAGAGTTCGACAAGCGCCTCTCGGTTTGCCTTGGTCAGGTCGATCCACTGTACCAGTTCGGCTGTTTGTGGACCGAGACGGGCCACCACCGGATGGCTGGTGCCAACATCCGAGATCTTCCGAATCTCAAAAGCCACGGTATCTATCCGCGTGTGAAATGGAGTTTCCCTCGTATGGGCGTCGCGCCGTCGCATTGCAAGGGCTACCCATCATGGATGCCGCAGGGAATTCGAGGTGCGCAAATGAACGTCCGAGTGCAGTTGCCCAGTCATTCAAAAGTGACTTCCTGTGCATGTTGATCGTGCTATGCCGCCTTGTTGCCGCCCCCTGACCACGGAGTGCCCATGTCGCGTGCAAATGTCGTGTCGTTCCGCCGGGCGGCGCCGTGGTGGACCGCGTCGGCGGCCGGCCGGCTGGAGATCGACGGCGGCGTGCCCCTCCGGGGCGAGATCGCCGTCGCCGGCGCCAAGAATGCGGCGCTGCCGCTGATGGTCTGCGCCGCCCTGACCGATGACCGGCTGACCCTGCGCAACCTGCCGCGCATCCTCGACGTCGCCATCCTGGCCGGCATCCTGGCCGAGCTCGGCGTCGAGGTGTCGTGGGACGAGAGCAGCCCGGCCCTGTCCGGCGCCCTGGGCGGCGCCGGCTTCGGCACCGGCCGGGTCGATTCGGCCCTGGTCGCCCGCATGCGCGCCTCCTTCCTGATCGCCGGCGCGGCGCTGGCCCGGCTGGGCCGGATCGCCCTGCCGCTGCCGGGCGGCGACGCCATCGGCCTGCGACCGGTCGATTTCCACCTCGCCGGCTTCCGCCAGATGGGGGCGACCGCCGAGATCGAAGGCGGCGAGGTGGTGCTGAGCGCGCCAAGCGGCCTGCGCGGCGCCGCCATCGTGCTGCCCTTCCCCTCGGTCGGCGCCACCCAGAACCTGATGTTGGCGGCGACGCTGGCGAAAGGCGAGACCAGCATCACCAACGCGGCGCGGGAGCCGGAGGTCACCGACCTCGCCCGCTGCCTCGCGGCGATGGGCGCCCGCATCGGCGGCATCGGCACCGACACGCTGCACATCACCGGCGTCGACCGGCTGCACGCAGCCACCTATGACGTGCTGCCGGACCGGATCGAGCTCGGCACCCTGATCTGCGCCGCCGCGGCCACGGATGGCGAGCTGCGGCTGGCCGGGGCCTCGACCGAGCTGCTGAGCGCCGCGCTGCCGGTGTTCGAGGATGCGGGGATCGAGATCGAATCGGCTGATGGCGTCATCTCCGCCCGCCGCGGCGCCGGCGGGCTTGTCGGCGTCGACATCATGACCCAGCCCTATCCCGGCTTCGCCACCGACCTGCAGCCCCAGGCCATGGCGCTGCTGTCCTGCGCCGAGGGGGCGGCGATGGTCACCGAGACCCTGTTCGAGAACCGCTTCCGCCACGTGCCGGAGCTGCAGCGCATGGGCGCCAACATCCGCGTGGTGCGCAACCACGCCGTGATCCGCGGCGTGCCGGCGCTGCATGGCGCGGAGGTCACGGCGACAGACATCCGCGCCGGCGCCGGCCTGCTGATCGCGGCGCTGGGCGCCCGGGGTACCAGCACGCTGCATGGGGTCGAGCATGTCGACCGCGGCTACGACAACCTGGTCGAGCGCCTGCGCCGCTGCGGCGCCCGGATCCGCCGCGTCGACCTGTAGCCCGAGCGGAACGTCCGTCCCTGCCGCCCCGTTGCCCTGTTGAGCGTCACGGGAGCAATGGATGATCGCCAAGCAGCTGCACGCGGCCGACGGCCAGAGGGTCTTCGCCGTCATCCTCGAGACCGGGGAGGCGGTGATGGAGAACCTGCAGCGCTTCGCCGAGGCGGAGCGGCTGACGGCGGCTCAGATCACCGGCATCGGCGCCTTCAGCGACGCCGAGCTGCGCTATTTCGACTGGGAGCGGAAGGAGTACCTGCCGATCCCGGTCAAGGAGCAGGTCGAGGTGGCGTCGCTGCTCGGCGACGTCGCGGTGTCACCCGACGGCAAGCCGGCGCTGCATCTGCATCTGGTGCTGGGCCGCCGCGACGGCACGGCCCTGGCCGGCCATCTGGCCGAGGCCCGGGTGCGGCCGACGCTGGAGCTGATCGTCACCGAATCCCCGGCCCATCTGCGCAAGGCGCTCGACCCGGAGAGCGGACTCGCTTTGATCCGGGCCTGACCACCTCACGACAGGAGATCGCGATGAACTGGGACCAGATTTCAGGCCAGTGGAAGCAGCTGAAGGGCAAGGCCAAGGTGCAGTGGGGCAAGCTGACCGACGACGACCTCGACGTGCTCGCCGGCCAGCGCGACCAGTTGGTCGGCCGGGTCCAGGAACGCTACGGCATCGCCAAGGAAGAGGCCGAGCGGCAGGTCGACACCTGGTCGCGCAACATGCACTGATCCGGGCTGCGTGCCCAACGAGACGGGCCGGCGAGAGCCGGCCCGTTTCTGTTGCGGCGTCTAGGCGACCGGCTTCGCCCGTTCCGGCCGCGCGGCGTTGACCCGCCGCAGCACCAGGTCGCGCTCCTCGCGCACCTGGATCTCGCGGCCGCGGGCCAGCAGCACCGTGCGCGCCCTCGGGTGATGCCAGCTCTGTGGCGCCCGCACGCCCTCGACCCGCGCGGCGACCACATGCACCGGCGTGCCCGACGGGGTGGTCAGCCGGGCGACCACGACGCCGTTGCCGAGCTTCTTCAGCACCGTCGTCAGCGAGTCGACCAGATAGGCCTCCTGCTCATCGGCGGCGGCAGTGCCGAAATCGATCTTGGTGCGGCCGGGGATCTCACCCGAGCGATAGGATTCGCGGATGAAGACGATGTCGCCCTTYGGGATCGACACGGCGCCGCCCTGGTCGTCCGTCCCGGTCAGCACTGCCTTGACCATGGCTTCCTCCCATCCTGCGGTCGGTTCCTGGGGAACCTGTTATGGGCAGGATGGAGTCAACCCGCGGCGGGATGCAAGCCTTGTGGCCTCAGGCGAAACCACGCACCGGCAGCTCCGGCCCGCGGCGCAGCCAGTTGCGCGGCGAATAGGTGGTGCGGGCGTCGGTGACGTGCAGCGTGTAGGCGTGGCGCGACACCGGCGACCGGTTCGGGGCGCTGTAATGCGGCAGCCGGCCGTGGAAGCAGACCAGGGCGCCGGCCTTGACCTCGACCGGCACGGCGGTGGCGTCGGTCGGCCAGGGCGTGGCGTCCAGCTTTTCCATCCGGGTCGCGCCGTCCTCCAGCAGGAAGCGCTCGCGCAGCGGGCCCCGGTGCCCGCCGGGCTCGACCCACAGGCAGCCATTCGACCGGTCGGCATCCTCCAGCGCGAACCAGAAGGTGGTGACGCTGAGCGGCGTGGTCTCGAAGAAGCTGGCATCTTGGTGCCAGCGCACCTCGCCGCCGATACCGGGCTGCTTGAAAATGTACATCGACTGCCAGATCTGCGGCTCGGCCAAGCCGAGATCGGCGGCCAACGTGGCCAGCTTGGGGTCGCGTGAGAAGCGGTCGAACACCGGGTCCAGGTCGTGCAGTGCATGGCCGATCTTGTTGATCGACAGCGCCTTGGCCTGGCACAGCCGGCCGTCGGCGTCGAACGCCTCCTCCTCGAAGAAGCAGCGCACCTTGTCGCCCGAGGTCAGGAAGTATTCGTCCGATTTCCGCTCCTGCTCCTTGGTGGTGAAGATCGACACCGACTCGCCGGGATCGAAGGCATCGACGATCGCCTCGGCCCGGGCGCGGACGGCGCGGATCTCCTCGATCGGCTTGAAGCCGTCCAGCACCAGATAACCGTCGCGCTCGTACAGCGCCTTCTGCGTCTCGCCCAGCATCGCCGTCCTCATTCCGATTCCGCGATCAGTCTAGCGCGATCGCTATCCTTGGCACCGGTCTTGCTTGCAATCGAACTGAAACAATGCTCGGACGGTTCGGGAACAGGCGGGGGATGCAATGGCGACGACAGAGATCGGGATGATGGCAAGCGGCGCGGCGGCGGACCGGCCGGATGCCATGGCAAGGCGGGCGCTGGTGGCCTCGGCGGTCGGTTATGCCATGGACGGGTTCGACCTGCTGATCCTCGGCTTCATGCTGACGGCGGTGGCCGCCGGCCTCAGTCTTACTCCGGCCGAATCGGGGTCGCTGGTGACGGCGACGCTGATCGGTGCGGTGGCCGGCGGCATCCTGTTCGGCATGCTCAGCGACCGCCTCGGCCGGGTGCGGGTGCTGACCTGGACCATCCTGCTCTTCGCCGTCTTCACCGGCATGTGCGCCCTGGCCCAGGGCTATTGGGATTTGCTGGCCTACCGCACCATCGCCGGGCTCGGCCTCGGCGGCGAGTTCGGCATCGGCATGGCGCTGGTGGCGGAGACCTGGCCGGCCCGCTACCGGGCGCGTGCCTCCTCCTATGTCGGGCTCGGCTGGCAGGCCGGGGTGCTGGCCGCGGCCCTGGCCACGCCGCTGCTGCTGCCGGTGATCGGCTGGCGCGGCATGTTCGCGATCGGCCTGCTGCCCGCCATCGTCTCCTTCGTCGTCCGCCGCACCATCGGCGAGCCGGCGCTGTTCCTCGACCGCGCCGCCCGGCCGCGCCAGGGCAACGCCCTGCGGCTGCTGGTCAAGGACGCCCGTACCACCCGGATCAGCTTCGCCGTCTTCATCCTCTGCTCGGTGCAGAACTTCGGCTATTACGGGCTGATGATCTGGCTGCCGACCTATCTGTCGACGGCGATGGGCTATTCCCTGACCAAATCGGCGCTGTGGACGGTGGTGACCATCCTCGGCATGTGCGTCGGCATCGGCGCCTTCGGCCATCTCGCCGACCGGATCGGCCGGCGCCCGACCTTCATCCTGTTCCAGATCGGCGCCGCGATCATGGTCGTGGTCTACGCCCAGCTCGGCTCACCGGCGGCGCTGCTGCTGGGCGGCGCGGCGATGGGGCTGTTCGTGAACGGCATGATCGGCGGCTACGGCGCGCTGATCTCGGAGCTGTACCCGACCGAGGCGCGGGCGACGGCGCAGAGCGTGCTGTTCAACCTCGGTCGCGGCGTCGGCGGCTTCGGCCCGCTGGTGGTCGGCGCCCTGGCCTCGCAGTATTCCTTCAGCCTGGCGATCGGGCTACTGGCGGTGATCTACGTGCTCGACATCGGCGCCACGCTGATGCTGCCGGAAACGCGCGGCGTGGAGCTGGAATAGGGGCGGCGCTGCCGGCGCCCACCCCTCATCTGTCATTGCCGGGCTTGACCCATGGCTGTCCGGTTGAGAAAGACCGCAACCGAAGCGTGTTTATCTTAGGTTCTTATTCTATTTTATAGTCATCCTCGGGCTTGACCCGAGGATCCAGGGGCTTTCAAAGCAGCTCTCGGTGGCCCCTGGATTGCCGGGTCAAGCCCGGCAATGACAATAAAAGTTCAGCTTCTCGCCTAGATCTGCAACCCGAAAAGCTTAGCCGGACAGCCGCGGGCTTGACCCGGCAATCCAGTCTTTGTCGATATCCTCTGGATGCCCGGGTCAAGCCCGGGCATGACAAAAGGGTGAGGGCAGTCCTACCCAATCGCCCTTGTCGCCTGCTCCAGCCAGGCGCGGTCCTCGCCCTCGAGCTGCGGCTCGACGACCGAGCGCACCTTGGCGTGGTAGGCGTCCAGCCAGGCGCGTTCATCTGGGGTCAGCAGCGCCGCTTCGACCAGGGCCAGATCGATGGGCGCGAAGGTGATGGTCTCGAACTCGTAGAAGGTACGGGTGTCGTCGCTGAGCGCCGCGCAGGGCTGCACCACCACCAGCGTCTCGGTGCGGATGCCGTAGCGGCCGGCGGCGTAGTAGCCGGGCTCGTTCGACAGGATCATGCCGGGCTCCAGCGCGATCGTGTTCGGGGTCTTGGCGATCCGCGCCGGCCCTTCATGCACGCTGAGATAGCTGCCGACGCCATGGCCGGTGCCGTGGTCGTAGTCCAGCCCGTGCTCCCACAGCGGCCGGCGGGCGAAGGCGTCGATTTGCGAGCCCGTCGTGCCCTTCGGGAAGCGCGCGGTCGAGATCGCGATATGGCCCTTCAGCACCAGAGTGAAGGTCCGCCGCATCTCCTCGGTCGGGGTGCCGACGATGACGGTGCGGGTGATGTCGGTGGTGCCGTCGCGGTACTGTCCGCCGCTGTCGACCAGATAGACATTGCCGGGCTCGATCCGCCGGTTGCTCTCGGCGCTGAAGCGGTAATGGGGCAGGGCGGCGTTCGGGCCGGCGGCCGAAATGGTGTCGAAGCTGAGGTCGCGCAGCGCCCCGGTGGCGACCCGGAACTCCAGCAGCTTGGCGGCGGCGCAGGCCTCGTCCAGTTGGCCCGAGGGAGCCTCGCGCGACAGCCAGGCCAGGAAACGGCTGACCGCGGCGGCGTCGCGGCGATGGGCTTCGCGGGTGCCCTCCAGCTCGACCGCGTTCTTGCGGGCGCGGGGCAGGGCGCAGGGGTCGGCGCCGACATCGACCTTGGCGCCCGTCAGCCGGTCCTGCACCCAGGCGCTGGCCGAGGCGGCGTCGATCCGCACCGCCTTGCCGGCGCGGCCCAGCCCTTCCAGCGCCTGGCCCAGCGTGCTGGGTGGCTGGATCGCCACCTCGTTGCCGAGATGGATATCGACGCCCGGCACCAGCTTGCGCCGGTCGATGAACAGGTCGACCAGCCCGTCGGCATGCAGCACGGCGAAGGACAGCGGCAGCGGCGTGTGCGGCACGTCGGCGCCGCGCAGGTTCAGCAGCCAGGCGACGCTCTCCGGCGCGCTCAGCACCACTGCGTCCAGCCGGTCGCGCCGCAACGCCTCGGCAATCTCGGCCCGCTTCTCCCGCGCATCCTTGCCGGCGACATCCAGCGCCTGGACGATGGTGGGCGAGATCGGCGCCGGCGGCTGGTCGGTCCACAGCGTGTCGATCGGGTTTTCCTCGACCGCGACCAGCGAGCCGCCCACGGCTTCCACTGCCTTGCGCGCCTTCTCGACCCAGGCGACGGTTGCCAGGCGGGGATCGTAACCGGCGCGGCCGCCCTTCGGCAGCGCCTCGGCCAGCCAGGCCTCATGCGGCTCCTGGTGCAGGTGCCGGCGCTCCCATTGCGCCGGGTCGGTCTGCTGCTCCACCTGGATGGTGTAGCGGCCGTCGACGAAGATCGCCGCTCGCTCGGCCGTCACCACGGCGGTGCCGGCGGAGCCGGTGAAGCCGGTCAGCCAAGCCAGGCGCTCGGCCCGGGCCGGCAGGTATTCGCCCTGATGCTCGTCGGCATGCGGCACGACATAGGCGTCGAGGTCCAGCCGGGCCAGCGTGCCGCGCAGCGCGGCCAGCCGCTCGGCCGGCTTCGGCCCGGCCGGCCGATGGGCGGCGGCGACCGCGGCCCTGGCGGCGCGCAGCCGCTTGGCCTGGGCCTCGGTCGCGCCCGGCACCGCCAGCTCCATCCATTCGCTTTCGTCCAGCGCCGCGGGCGCGGCGACCACGCCCTCCAGCAACTCCTGCAGCCCGGCGGCCTCGTAGCGGCCGCCGGTGTCGGCAGCCGCGGCGGCGAGGGTGTCGGCGAGATCGGTGGTCATGGTCGGCGCGTCCGTGAACGGGGCGGCCCGGGCATCGGCGCGCCGGGCGGGATGACTCCTTATCGCGCATCGTGCGGGGCGGGGGAAGCGGCCGGGCATGGCTTCGATCAAGCCCGGCGCGGCTGCGTGCAGCGATATGTTGCTATGCACAAATTCGATATTGCAGCGCACAAGAAAGCGCGCATTCTATCGATCTGAGGCCGCCGTCCAGGCGATCCCTCCATCAACGACAATCTCGGAAACGTCTCCCGGAAGCAGCGTTCCTCCATGCCGTCACGGCGGGGCCGCGGCGGATGTTGCAACGCAATAACCTGCGTCAGCAGGAAGCGGAAACACGGGACACGATCATGGGATACCAGCTTCTCGCCAGCCTCATCCGCGGCTTCTTCCGGATCCGGGGCGGCATCGACCGCAGCATGACCTATCATGAGCTGATGGAGCTGACCGACCGGCAGCTCGAGGACATCGGCCTCACCCGCAACCTGATCGAGACGGTGCTGGTGCAGGGCGACAACGACGTCGCCGCGATGCTGCCGGAGGGCGCCGTGCGCGCTTCGCTGCAGCGCGCCGCCAACACCAACCGGCTCGCCAGCGTCGCCTGATCAACGTTCGGCAGTCTCGACGGCGGGCGTCTCCGGCGCCCGCGGGTCGAGCCCGATGGCGCCCTGCGTCGCCGGCTGCACCGACACGAAGCCCGGCCGTGACTCGGCCGGGGCGCGGGCCCGCTGCCCCATCCGGTACAGGGTGAAGGCGACCAGCGCCAGGTTCACCGTGCCGACGAAGGCGAACAGCGTCGGGCTGCCCAGCTCCACCATCAGCAGGCTGGCCGGCACCGGTCCGACCACGGCGCCGATGGCGTAGATCAGCAGCAGGCCGCTCGAGGTCTCGACGAACTCCCCGGCCCGGACCTGGTCGAAGGTGTGCGCCAGGGCCAGCGGGTACAGCGGCAGCGAGAAGGCGCCGTACAGGAAGGCCAGGCCGATCACCGCCTCCCCCGGCAGCCAGTCGACCGCCAGCAGCGCCAAGCCGGCGGCCGCGGTGCCGATGCCCGAGATCACGATCGTCCAGCGCCGGTCGACCCGGTCGGACAGCCGGCCCAGCGGCCATTGCCCGACGGCACCGCCCAGCACGGCCGCGCTCATGAACAGCGCCACGGTCGCGGCGTCGAAGCCGCGCGCCTGGGCGAAGACCGGCCCCAGCGACCAGAAGGCGGCGTTGCCGATGCCGACCACCAGGCAGGCGGCGGCCCCGACCGGCGAGGTCGCGACCAGCCGGGCCAGACGCAGCCGCACCACCTCCGGCACCGGCGGCGCCGCCACCCGGGTCATCGCGACCGGCAGCACCGCCAGGCAGATCATGATCGCGATCCAGGTGAAGGCGGTCATCGGGTTGCCGGTCTCCACCCCCAGCAGCATCTGGCCGACCGTGATCGCGAGCAGGGTGACGATGGTGTAGAGCGACAGCACGGTGCCGCGGGTGCGGCTGGTCGCCTGCTCGTTCAGCCAGCTCTCGATCACCATGAACACCACGGCGAAGCAGAAGCCGGTGCCGCCGCGCAGCACGATCCAGGGCGCCGGGTGGACATATTGCGGGAACGACAGGGCCACTGCCGCGGCCAGCCCCGCCACCGCCGCGAAGGTGCGGACATGGCCGGCGCGGCGGACCAGATGCGGGCCCAAGAGGCAGCCCAGCACGAAGCCGGCATAGTAGCCGGAGCCGAGCAGGCCGGTGACCACGGTGCCGAAGCCGGCATCGGTCGCCCGCACCGCCACCAGCACCGCCTGCAGCCCGTTGCCGCACAGCATCAGCCCGACCCCGGCCAGGAGCGCGGCGACGGACGAGAGGACGGCGGACATGTGATGGACCTCGGCGGCAAAGACTTCTGATGCCACCGGCCTTGGAGGCTTGCCTTCCCCTTTCTGTCATCACCGGGCTTGACCCGGTGATCCAGGGCCATCAAGCGCGGTGCTTGCGGCCCCTGGATGCTCGGGTCAAGCCCGAGCATGACAGAACAAGTGGGAGTCGGCGGGTCCGCTTCCAGACCGGCGGCACCAGTCCAAGGTGTCAGCCTAGGCCGGCCTTCGACCGGAATTTTGTCCAGGAGCGACAGCCGCTGCAGCCGGTGCGCTGCGCTGCTGTCTCCCCAGGCTCATTCGCATGTCGACGAGGCTGTGATCAGCCTGTCCTTGAACCGTCATTGCGAGGAGGCGAAGCCGACGAAGCAATCCAGGGGCCGGTGCGTACAGCCCCTGGATTGCTTCGCTGCGCTCGCAATGACGATCCCTCAAGGGCGCGTTGTTGTCAGCGGCCCAGCTCGTGCAGATAGGCCGTGCGCGCTGCCACCCCGGCATTGGTGAAGTCGGTGAACACGCCGTCGACGCCGAGGCGGAAGAATTTCAGGTACTCGGCCTGCGGGTCGCCCTGGTAGTCGGCCGCCAGGTACTTGCCTTCGTTGCGGAAGGTAAAGACATGGACGAACAGCCCGGCCTTGTGCGCATCGGCGACCAGGCTGGTCGGCGGCTGGGTCGTCGCCTGCGTGGTCGACCCGGTGAAGGCCGTGCCGTCCGCGTTCTTGTCCTTCCAGGGCGTGATCTTCAGCGGCACGATCTGCGGCTTCCACGGGCCGATGCCGTCGGCATAGGTCTTGATCTCGGCCAAGCCGGCCGGGGTCAGCATGGCGTCGAACCAGCGCGGGTCGCCGGCCACGGTCCAGTCATAGGGCCGGCTGTCGACCACCTCGTTGTAGACGACGGCGCCGGTCTTGTAGTCGACGTCGTAGCCGTCGATCAGCTGCACCACCTTGGTCTTCAGCCCGTGGGCGCGCAGGTATGTCAGGCTGCTCGGCTCGAAGCTCTGCACGAAGATCGGCGCATCCTTGGTGTTCAGCCCGTTGTCCGTGATGATCTTGATCATCGCATCCTCGAGCGGATGGCTGCCGGGCGCGCCGCAGCCATTGGCGATCGCCTGCTCGTCGTTCCAGGTTGGGTTCTTGCTCTCGGGATAGACCGAGATGGTCCGGCCGGTCGCCTGGCTCTTGGCCTTGGCGATGTCGATGATCTCCTGGAAGCTCAGGATCGGGAACTTGCCGTTGAACTCCTTCGGCCGCTCGCTGGCGGCGTCGTAGGTGGTGCCGCCCAGCCATTGCTTCAGCTCGGCCAGGGTGAAATCGGTGATGGCCCAGTCGCCGGTGTGGTCCTCGCCGTCGACGATCAGCGACTTCAGCACCGATTTGGGATCCTTCGGATCGGTCAGGTCGGTCAGGTATTCCGACGGGCCGCTGGTCGGGGTCTGGGCCCAGGCGACCTTGACCATCACGCCCGGCACGGTGCGCTTGCGGGACGCGACCTCCGGGTTGGTCTTCGCCACCTCGGCGATGTTGGTGTTGTCGCTCAGCCAGGGATTGTGCCGCGCCACCAGGACGCAGTCGCGAGTCAGGTGGAGGTCCTCCTCCAGCGCGTCGGTGCCCAGCGCCGCCGCCATGTCGTAGGAGGGCTGGGTCTCCTCCGGCATCAGGCCGGGCAGGCCGCGATGGCCGACCACCAGCGGCGGCTTGCCGTCGAGGGTCTGGAAGGGCTGCGGATCGGCGGCGGTAACCATGCGGCCGCCGGCGACCAGGGCGACGGCGGCGAGGGCGATCAGCGAGGCGGAGCGGTGGCTTCCCATGCGGGGCGACCTTTGGGGCAGGGTGAAGGAGGCCCCAGGCTAGTGACCGGCAATGACGCATCCGTGACTCTGCTGCCGGAATCCTCAGCCCCGAAGATGAAGAATTGGCAATGTTCGGGCGCGCTGCCTCAGCCCAGGACCAGCGTCGGCCAGCCGCGGATCGGGATCTTGTCGGCCAGTGTCAGGCGCTGCAGCCGGTGCGCCGCGAGCACCTGGGGCGCCTGGCGGTCCAAGAGGCCGGCCAGGATCGCCACCCCGCCGGGCGCCAGGTTGCGGCGCAGGTCGGCCGCCATGCTCATCAGCGGCCGGGCCAGGATGTTGGCGATGATCAGGTCGTAGGGGCCGTGCTCCGCCACCACCCGGCTGGCATAGCCGTTCGAGACCACGGCGGTGACCCGGTCCGACAGCTGGTTGATCCGGGCGTTGATCCGGGTGACGCGGATCGATTCCGGGTCGATGTCGGCGGCCAGCACCGGGGCATGGAACAGCCGCGCCGCGCCGAAGGACAGGATGCCGGTGCCGCAGCCCATGTCGAGGATTCGGCGGAAGCGGCGGCGGCGCGACAGCCGGTCCAGTGCCCGCAGGCAGCCCTCGGTGGTCGGGTGCTCGCCGGAGCCGAAGGCGGTGGCGGCGTCGATGCACAGCGGGACTGTGCCCGGCGGCGGCGCCTCCTCGATATGCGAGCCGTGGATGAAGAAGCGGCCGATGCGCAGCGGCGGGAAGGCCTGATAGGTCGCGGCCAGCCAGTCGGTCGGCGGCACCTTCTCCACCACCGGCGCCGGCAGCGTCGTGCCCAGCATCGCCGCGACCAGCGCCAGCCGCGCGGCCAGCGCCGCCTCGTCCGGCGGATTGCGGTCGATCCCCTCGATCACCCAGTCGCCGCCATCCTCGATCTCGAAGGCAGCGACCGAGGCGAAGGCGTCGTCGAAGGCGGTCTGCACGGCATCGCCGATCTCGGGGCCGACGACGATGCTGGTGCGCCAGGCGGAGGCGGCTTCGGAAGGGACGGTGCGGCTCATCAAGGGTCCAGGCGGCGGGGTCTATGCTCGGCCGCACAGTATCGGGCCGGCCGCCGGTTTGCATCCGCGATGTCGCTTTCGTCCGCTCTGGCGATTTGATCGATATTTTCTACAACTTATAGGTGTTGACGCCGTTCACCGCCCCGAGCGGTCATATGGCATCCGGCCCGCCTCGCCGCGCAGGCGCGTGGCCGGCTGCCCAACATCCGCGCGGACATGGAGGCGTCATGACACCTCAGGAGATCAAGCAGGGTGCCGTCGGCCAGGGCGGCATCCCGGCCACGCCGTTCGCGATCAGCTATCTGCAGCTGTGCCAGATCTCGTATTTCCAGACCGACCAGATCGCCGAGGCCATGCCCTCGGTGCCGCCGCCGGGCGAGACCGCACCGGACTCCTCGATCGGCAGCTGGAGCGTCGTCTGGGGCCCGGCCAAGGACTGGGACGACAGCAACCTCGCCTATGCCGCCGCCTACACCGATGCGGCGTCGGGTGTGCCGGTGCTGCTGGTGGTCTGCCTGCGCGGCACCGACGTCCATGTCGACGACCCCTGGGGCATCCTCAAGCAGCTGTTCGAGGACCTGCGGGTGCCCGACCAGGTGCCGCTGCCCTGGGCGCCGACCAGCACGGCGCTGATCGCCAAGGGCACCCTGTCTGCCCTCGACGTGATCCAGAAGCTCAGCTCGAACGGCCAGAGCCTGTCGGATTTCGTGACCAGCTATCTCAATAGTTCGGCGAACCAGCAGCCGGTGCTGATCGTCACCGGCCACAGCCTGGGCGGCGCCCTGACCACCGTGGTCGCGCCCTGGCTGCAGAGCCTCGGCAGCATCACCACCCCGATCGTGCCCGCCACCTTCGCCGCGCCGACCGTCGGCAATGCCGGTTTCGCCACGCTGTTCGGCACCGACTTCAGCTACTCGCTGCGCTACTGGAACGACTACGACATCGTCCCGAATGCGTGGTGGAACCTGCCGGGGATGGAGACGATCTACACGCCCTGCAACCTGACGCCGCCCGGCTTCGTCACCGACGGGCTGACCCATTTCGAGAACAAGCTGAAGGGCATCAGCTATGCCCAGCCGGCGGCCAACACCCAGCTGTCGGGCTCCTGCAGCAGCCTGGGCACCAGCTGGCTCGACCAGGCCGGCGTGCAGCACAGCACCCACACCTACATGGCCCCTCTGGGCGGCGTGAACATCATGCCGCCGGGTGGTGTCGGGGTGCCGTCGATCGTCGACTACAAGCCGGCCTGAGGGGAATGAGCCGAGACCAGATCAAGTCATCCTATCGCGCAAGGCGGTAAAGTATTGCCTCTCCCGCTTGCGGGAGAGGTCGGAGACGCGAAGCGGCTCCGGGTGAGGGTTCTTTTGTCGAGGCCCGGGCCAGCCCTCACCCGGCCGTCCTTCGGACGTCCGACCTCTCCCGCCAGGCGGGAGAGGCAACGAAAAGACGCTCGACCCTCAACTCATCCGCTCACGAGTCGCCGACGGCTACCGTCTCGGTCATCGGCGCGTCCTGGTCGGCGCTTGCACCCGGTCCGAAGGCCGCATCGAAGAAGGCGATCAGCCGCTCATACAGCACGCGGCAGTTGCCCGGCTTGACGATGCCGTGGCCCTCATCCGGGAACAGCAGCGTCTCGTAGGGGATGCCGCGGGCGTCCAGCGCCGCCCGCATGATCTCGACATGCTCCGGCGTCACATTGGGGTCGGTCAGGCCCTGGACGATCAAGAGGCGCCCCTCGATCCGGTCGACGGCGTGGATCGGCGACCGCTCGCGGTATTTTTCCGGCAGCGCGTCCGGTGTGCCGCCCATCATCGCCTCGGAATAGGGGCGCAGGTCCGGTCGTGTGGTCCAGTAGTCGGTGACCAGGTCGGTCATGCCGCAGATCGGGGCCGAGGCGGCGATTACCTCGCGCGGAAAATGGGTGATCGCCCACCAGGCGGAATAGCCGCCATAGGACAGGCCGGTGACGCCGACCCGGCCCGGCTGCGCCAGCCCGGCATTCATCAGCGCCAGGATGCCGGTGCGGATGTCCTCCTGCTCGCGCCCGCCCCAGCCGTCTTCCTTGATCGCGTCCTGGAAGGCCAGGCCGAGGCCGGTGCTGCCGCGATAGTTCGGCTGCAGCACGTGGAAGCCGGCCTGGGCCAGCGCCTGCGGCACCGGGTCGAAGCGCCCGTCGTAATGCGCGGTCGGGCCGCCATGGACCTGGATCACCGTGCCGCGCGCCTCGCCCCGGGCTCGGTACAGCCAACCGTGGATGCGCAGCCCGTCGACCGAATGCCACCAGAAGGGCTCGGCCGGGCTCAGCGCCGTCGGGTCGGGCAGTGACCCCGCGGGCAGCGGCGCCAGCTCATGCGCGGTCAGCAGGTCCGGCGCCTCGGCCGCCAG
This sequence comes from Inquilinus sp. YAF38, assembly GCF_052113205.1. NCBI lineage: Bacteria > Pseudomonadati > Pseudomonadota > Alphaproteobacteria > Rhodospirillales > Rhodospirillaceae > Inquilinus > Inquilinus sp. YAF38. The sequence goes on from NZ_JBFRCU010000059.1 coordinate 39,979, forward strand.
GGCGATGATCGACGTCGGCGCCGTGGCCCGGCCGCGCTCCAGCACCCAGCGGCCGTCGGGCAGCGGCGCGATCGGGCGCAGGATGTCGCCGCCGCGGAACACCGGGGCATAGGCGCCGGTCGAGACCATCAGGAACCCGGCCTCGTCCCGCGCGGCGCCGGATTCGAGCACCATCAGCAGGTCCTGGCCGCCATCGGCCTGGCGCGGCCAGCGTAGATGCTCGACCGGGATCGCGGGATTGTCGATCAGCCAGCGCAGATCGTCGGAGGCCAGGTCGATCAGCCCCAGCCGCTTGTGGGCCGGCCCTTCGGCGACGAAGGCGATGCGGGTCCCGTCGGGCGACCACACGCCTTCGGCCTTGGCCGGCCCGCCGGGGTTGTACAGCTCGCGGTCCGCGCCGGTCTGCAGGTCGTAGACCCACAGCGCCCGGCCGCTCGGGTGGTGGTCGTTGCGCAGATACAGGATGCGGCGCCCGGTCGGGTCCAGCCTCGGCGCCAGCTTGCAGGAGCGCCGGGGCGAGGCCAGAGCGCGTTGGGCGCCGGTCGCGATGTCGTGCTCGTACAGATGCAGGATGTCGCCGCCCAGCCCGGTGGCCGGGTCGCGGCTGGCGGCATAGACCAGCCGCCGCCCGTCCGGATGCTGCTGGGCGCTGTAGACGTAATAGCCCGGCCGGTCCGGCAGCAGTGTCTCCGCCGGCCGCGCCGGATCCAGCCAGACCCGCTGCAGCCCGACCTGCTCCTCGCCGTCGCGGCGGCGGGCGACGATCAGGGCCAGGCTGTCCGGGGTCCAGCTGAAGCTCTCGCAATCCCAGCCGGAGAATGGTTCCAGTAACAGGCGCGGCGGCACGTCGCCGGCGGTCGGGGCGATCCACGGACCGTTGGYCTCGGCCTTGCCGTTCCACAGCCAGGCCACCCAGCGCCCATCCGGCGACACCGTCGGGAACAGCAGCCGCGGCGCGGCGATCAGGCGGTCCAGGAAGCCGGGATCGATGCTCATGACGGAAATGCTACTCCAGCAGCGGCGCATCGGGATACGGCGCCGGACGCATGGCGAGCGCGGCGCGGTCAGGCCGGGACGCCGGCCAGCTCCTCGACCCGGTGGCAGGCGGCGCGGTGGCCGGGGCCGAAGTCGCGCAGCGGCGGTGCGGCCCGGGCGCACAGGTCGACGGCATGCGGGCAGCGGGTGCGGAAGGCGCAGCCRGAGGGCGGGTTGATCGGCGACGGCGTGTCGCCTTGCAGCACCACGCGCCGGCGCTGCCGCGCCCGCACCGGGTCCGGCACCGGCACGGCGGACAGCAGCGCCTGGGCATAGGGATGCAGCGGCCGGGCGAAGAAGGCATCGCGGCCGGCAATCTCGGCCTCCCGCCCCAGATACAGCACCATCACCCGGTCGCTGATGTGCCGCACCACGCTCATATTGTGCGAGATGAAGATCAGCGCCATGCCCATCTCCCGCCGCAGCCGCATCAGCAGGTTGACGATCTGCGCCTGGATCGAGACGTCCAGCGCCGAGACCGGCTCGTCGCAGACGATCAGCTTCGGCCGCAGGATGATGGCGCGGGCGATGCCGATGCGCTGGCACTGGCCGCCGGAGAACTCGTGCGGATAGCGGTGGGCCAGGGTGGGGGACAGGCCGACCTGGCGCATCGCCTCGTTGACCCGGGCCGCGACCTCGGCCCGCTTCAGCTCGGGGTGGAAGGTGCGCAGCGGCCGGCCGATGATCTGGGCCACGGTCATGCGCGGGTCCAGCGACGCCAGCGGGTCCTGGAAGATGATCTGCATGTCGCGCCGCCGCGGCCGCAGCGCATTCTCCGGCAGGCCGGTCACGTCGCTGCCGTTCCAGGCGATGGTGCCGGCGGTGGGCGGAATCAGCTTCAGCACGGCCCGGCCCAGGGTGGACTTGCCGCAGCCGGATTCGCCGACCACGGCCAGCACCTCGCCGGGGGCGAGGTCGAAAGACACGTCGTCCACCGCCTTCACCAGCAGCGGCGGCCCGCCCAGCAGCCCGGACGAGAGCGGGAAATGGACCTTCAGGTTGCGGACCGACAGCACCGGCGTCATGACACCAGCTCCGGCACCGCGGTGGGCTGCGGCAGAGGGCGATGGCAGGCGACGACGCCGGCAGCGGCGGGGAGCAACGGCGGCATGGTGACGGTGCAGGCCTCGACCCGGCGCTCGCAGCGCGGGGCGAAGGGGCAGCCCGGCAGGTCGCCGGACGCGGCGCGCGGCTGGCCCGGGATCACCCGCAACTCACCCGACGTACCCTCCAGGTCCGGCGTCGAATCCAGCAGGCCACGCGTGTAGGGATGGGCCGGCGTGGCGAACAGCGGGTCGACCGGCGCCGCCTCCATCACCTTGCCGCCATACAGCACCAGCACCCGGTCGCACATCTCGGCGACGACGCCGAGGTCGTGGGTCACTAGGATCACCGCCGTCCCCAGCTCGCGCACCAGGTCGCGCAGCAGGTCCAGCACCTGGGCCTGGACGGTGACGTCCAGCGCCGTGGTCGGCTCGTCGGCCAGCAGGATGCGCGGGTTGCACAACAGCGCCATGGCGATCATCACCCGCTGCCGCATGCCGCCCGACAGCTGGTGCGGATACTGCCGCATCCGCTTCGCCGCATCGGGGATCTTCACCCGGTCCAGCATCCGGACGGCCTTGTCCCAGGCCTCGCGCTTGCGCATCCCCTGGTGGCGGATCAGCACCTCGGTCAGCTGCGCCCCGATCCGGTGATAGGGGTTCAGCGAGGTCATCGGGTCCTGGAAGATCATGGTCATGGCCGACCCGCGCAGCCGGTCCAGCCCGCGCCGGTCCAGCGCCAGCAGATCCTGCCCTTCGAAGCGGATCCGGCCGGTGGCGGCGCCGTTGCCGGCCAACAGGCCCATGATCGACAGCAGGATCTGGCTCTTGCCCGACCCGCTCTCGCCGACGATGCCCAGCACCTCGCCGCGGTGGACCGTGAAGTCGACCCCGGCCACGGCGACGGCGTCGCCCCGGCGCATCCGGAAGCGGATCGCCAGATCCTCGACGGAGAGGAGGGGATCAGCGCTCATTGGGGTCGAAGGCATCGCGCAGCCCGTCGGCGACGAAGTTCATGCAGAACAGGGTCAGGGCCAGGGCGAGGCCCGGCAGGATCAGCATATGCGGGGCGGTCTCGATCTTGGCCTGGCCCTCGCTGATCAGCACGCCCCAGCTGGTCTCCGGCGCCTGCACGCCGAGGCCGAGGAAGCTGAGCAGGGATTCGCTCAGGATCACGTCGGGGATCAGCAGGCTGGAATAGACGATCACCACGCCGACGCAGTTCGGCATGATGTGCTTCAGCACGATCTGGCGCTTGGTCATGCCGCCGGCCCGCGCCGCCTCGATGAACTCGCGGTGGCGCAAGGCGATGGCCTGGGCGCGGACGATGCGCGACGGCGTCAGCCACAGCGACAGCACCACGGCGATGATCACGGCGGTGCTGCCGCGCCCCAGCGCCATGCTGATCAGGATGACCTGGAAGATGTAGGGGATGCCGTACAGCACGTCGACGAAGCGCATCATCACCTGGTCGACCATGCCGCCGAGGAAGCCGGCAACCGACCCCCAGGTGACGCCGATGGCGACCGCGATCAGCGTCGCCACCAGGCCGATGATCAGCGACACCTGGCCGCCGGCCATGATCCGCAGCAACAGGTCGCGGCCGAGGTCGTCGGTGCCGAAGGGATAGGCAGACAGCAGGTCCATCGGCGCGTTCATCGCCTCGAAATTGGCGTCGTCCGGCTCGTAGCCGTACAGCAGCGGCCCGCCGAAGCAGAAGATCACGATCAGGATCAGCACGATCAGGCTGGCGACCGCGGTCCGGTTGGCGCGGAACCGGCGCAGCGCCTCGCGGAACGGGCTGACGCCCTCGGCGCCCGCTCCCTCCGGGGTGGCGAGATCGGTGGCGGTGGCGTCGGTCATGCGCGCGACCTTGGGTCCAGCAGCACCTGCAGCACGTCGGTCACCATGTTGAACAGGATGATGCAGCCGCCATAGACCAGGGTGACCCCCATCACCATGGTGTAGTCGCGGCTGATCGCGCTCTCGACGAAGTAGCGGCCGATGCCAGGCACGGCGAAGATGGTCTCGATCACCATCGACCCGGTGATCAGCCCGGCGGTGGCGGGGCCGAGATAGGCGATCACCGGGATCATGGCGCCGCGGATGGCGTGGTGGGTCAGAACGCGCCACTCGCCCACCCCCTTGGCCCGGGCGGTGCGGATGTAGTTGCTGCGCAGCGTCTCGATCATGGCGCCGCGGGTCAGCCGGGCGACATAGGCGATGTTCGGCAGCGCCATCGCCACCACCGGCAGCACCATCGACCGCCAGCCGCCGTCCCAGCCCGCCACCGGCAGCAGGCTCAGCATCAGGGCGAAGACGATCTGCAGGATCGGCGCCATGACGAAGGTCGGCACCACGATGCCGCCCATGGCGATGGCGCTGACCAGGTTGTCGAGCGGGCCGTTGCGCCGCAGCGCCGCGACCACGCCCAGGGTGACGCCGGCGATGGCGTAGAGCAGCGTGGCCCACAGCCCGATCTGCAGCGAGATCGGCAGGCCGTGGCCGATCAGCTGCGTCACCGTGTATTCGCGGTAGTACATCGACTGGCCGAAATCGAGCCGCACGACGTCGCCCAGGAAGCGCAGATACTGCCGCCACAGCGGCTCGTTCAGATGGTACTGCGCCTCCATCCGGGCGATCAGCGCCGGCGGCAGCTTCTTCTCGCCGTCGAACGGCCCGCCCGGCGCGAAGCGGATGACGAAGAAGGTGATCGTCGCCAGCGCGAACAGCGTCGGCACGCTGCCCAGCATGCGGCGAAGGACGGACAAGACCATCGGGTCCGACTGCTCCCTGCTTCTTTCTTCGTCATTCCCGCGAAAGCGGGAATCTCGTCACATCCAGAGGCGGCGCGAGATCCCCGCTTTCGCGGGGATGACAAGAAGGGGGCGCGGGGAGACCGCGCCCCCTTCTTGTCACTTCTCGATGCTCAGGAACTTCGACATCGGGTGGCCGATCGGGTTGGCGCCCCAGCCCTTGACGTAGGTCTGGACCAGCAGGTTGTCGCTCGACACCGTGATCGGGATGAACACGTACTGGTCCAGCATGCGCTGCTCGGCCTGGCCCAGGGTCTCGTAGAACTTGGCCTTGTCCGCGGCGACGGCATTGGCCTGGTCCATCAGCTTCTCGTACTCGTCGTCCTTCCAGTGATAGCTGGGCGTGCCGCTGTAGCGCAGCGCGTCCAGCCAGGTCTTGGCCTGTGGGTAGTCGCCGCCATAGCTGTCCATGCAGACCTGCCAGTCGCCGGTGTGCAGCTTCTCCAGCCAGGTCTTGACCTCGGTCAGGTCCAGCTTGGTGCGGACGCCGAGGTTCTGCTTCCACATCGCGGTGATGCCCTCGACCCGCCGCTTGCTGGCGGCGCTGGACGGCCCGATGATCTCGATCTCCAGCGGCTTGTCCGGGCCGTAGCCGGCCTCGGCCAGCAGCTTCTTCGCCTCGGCCAGGCGCTCTTCCTTGCTCAGCCCCGCTTCCTGCACGCGGCCGGGCTTGTAGCTGGGGTCCTGGTTGATCGAGAAGGTGACCATCGGCACGTTGCCGGCCTTTTCGATCTTCTCCTGCAGGAAGTCGCGGTCGATGGCATAGGCCAGTGCCTTGCGCACGCGGATGTCGGACAGGGGGCCGGCATCGGGCTGGAAGCTCAGATACTTCATGCCCAGCGTCGGGTTCTGGTGCAGCTCCTGCGGCCGTTCGGCCTTCAGCTTCTCGATCTGGTCGGACGGCACCGTCATGGTGCTGTCCAGCTCGCCGGCCAGGTAGCGCTTCAGCTCGGTCGAGGCGTCCTCGGTGACGTGGTAGACGACCGAGTCGATCTTGACGTTGGCGGCGTCCCAGTAGTTCGGGTTCTTGACCAGCACCACCTTCGACTGCGGCACGTATTCCTTCAGCATATAGGCGCCGTTGCTGACGAACAGCTCCGGCCTCGTATAGTCCAGCTTGTTGCCGGCCGCCTTCAGGCTGGCTTCATGCACCGGTGCCGTGGTGTGGAAGTCCAGGATGTAGGGCGCGTCCGGCATCGGGTAGTCGAGCGTCAGCACCACCGTGCGGTCATCCGGCGCCGCGGCGCCCAGCTGGCTCGCATCCTTCAGCTTGCCCTCGTTGAACGGCTTGCTGTTCTTGATCGGCAGGACGGCGGTCAGGTAGTAGGCGTGCTCCGACGCCGTCTCGGGGTCGAGGGCGCGGAGGATGCCGCGCACGAAATCGGCCGCCACCATCGGGTCGCCGTTCGACCATTTCAGCCCGGACCGCAGATGGAAGGTCCAGGTCAGGCCGTCGGCGCTGGTCTCCCATTTCTCGGCCGCGCCCGGCTGCGGGTTGCCCTGCGGGTCCAGGATCAGCAGCGCCTCGAACAGGTCGGCGATGATGTAGTTCTCGCGCGCGCCGTTGTTCAGCTGCGGGTCCAGGGTCGACGGCGCGCTGCCGAAGCCGCGGTTCAGCACCGTCTCCGCCACTGCCGGTCCGGCCAGCGCCCCGGCGGACACTGCCAGGCACAAGGCCAGCGCCATGGCCGATTTGTTCAGAAAGCTCATGCAAACCCCCAGATTGTGATCCCCCCGCCGAGGCGGCGCTACAGTCCCGGTCCGGCCGGGCTTCTCGTCCTGCCTCAGGCGTCTCGCGGGAATGGTCCGCCCCGCCGGTCGCGATTTGGGCAGGCGGCCGTCGCTCCTGACAAGGTACGAAAGCGACGGAGGCCTGAACTTCAGGTTATCGGGGCGTCGCCGCGGCATGTCGGGCCTGGGACTGGCCGGGCTCGTCCGCTAGGGTTTCGCCCGACGATTCGCGAGGAGCCGGGAAGATGAAGACGCGTGCCGCCGTAGCCGTGGCTGCAGGGAAGCCTCTGGAGGTCCTGGAAGTGGACCTGGAGGGTCCGAAGTTCGGCGAGGTGCTGGTCGAGATCAAGGCGACGGGGATCTGCCACACGGACGAGTTCACGCTGTCGGGGGCGGATCCTGAGGGGCTGTTCCCGTCGATCCTGGGGCATGAGGGTGCGGGGGTGGTGGTCGATGTGGGCCTGGGCGTGACCAGCCTGCAGAAG
>NZ_JBFRCU010000060.1:0-45008 GCF_052113205.1 Inquilinus sp. YAF38
GTCTACGACTTCTCGGGCAAGCAGCCCGGCCCCTTCGTCTCGGTCCGCCTGCACGACCCCGGCCTGCCGCGCAAGCTGTTCACGGCCCCGGCGCTGTCGGTCGGCGAAGCCTATATGGATGGCACGCTGACGCTCGAGGACGGGACCACGCTGCGCGACCTGTTCTCCCTGTACGGCCACAACTTCCAGGCGCTGGACGGCTATCCGCTGCAGGCGCTGCTGAATTCGGTCGGCCGCAGGCTGCGCCGGCTGCAGCAGCACAACCCGGTCGGCAAGGCGCAGGAGCACGTCCACCACCATTACGACCTGTCGCGCGAGCTGTTCGAGCTCTTCCTCGACGAGGACATGCAGTACTCCTGCGCCTATTTCGGCGACGGGGTGAGCACGATCGAGGGCGCCCAGATCGCCAAGAAGCGGCACATCGCCGCCAAGCTGCTGCTCGACGACGCCAAGAACGTGCTCGACATCGGCTCCGGCTGGGGCGGCATGGCGATGACGCTGGCCGAGCTGGCGCCGGTCGAGGTGACGGGCGTGACCCTGTCGGTCGAGCAGCAGAAGCTGGCCGAGGAGCGCGCCGCCAAGCGCGGCCTGGGCAACCGGGTGAAGTTCGAGCTGCGAGATTACCGCCAGCTCGACCAGCGCTTTGACCGGATCGTCTCGGTCGGCATGTTCGAGCATGTCGGCGTCGCCCATTATGACGAGTACTTCGCCAAGGTCCGCGAGCTCCTGGCCGATGACGGCGTCATGCTGCTGCATTCGATCGGGCGGATGACCCCGCCGGGCAACACCGGACCCTGGCTGCGCAAATACATCTTCCCGGGCGGCTACGTGCCGGCGCTGTCGGAGGTGCTGGCCGCGGTCGAGCGCCAGGGCCTGTGGGTCACCGATATCGAGATCCTGCGGGTGCACTACGCCGACACGCTGGCGGCCTGGAACGAGCGGTTCCAGCAGCAGCGGGAGCGCATCGCCAAGCTGTATGACGAGCGCTTCTGCCGGATGTGGGAGTTCTACCTGCTGGGCTGCGAGAACGAGTTCCGGATGGGCACCTGCATGGTGTTCCAGATGCAGTTGGCCCGAAAGCGCGACGCCGCCCCCCTCACCCGCGACTACATCACCGATACCGAGCGCCGCTACGCCACCATGGCCACGGCGGCGGAGTAGCCCGTCCTCTCACCTCTATGGCGCCATCCCCGCGGAAGCGGGGATCTCTTTCCGATCGTCCCAAAGGGATTCCCGCTTTCGCGGGAATGACGATTGTTTGGGCGACGGCTCAGATCCGGACCGGGTTGGCTTTGGCGATACGGTCGAGCGCGACCAGGGTGGTCAGCAGCGCCTCGAGCTTGTTCAGCGGCACCATGTTCGGGCCGTCGCTCGGGGCGTGGTCCGGGTCCTGGTGGGTCTCGATGAACACGGCGGCGACACCGATCGAGACCGCCGCCCGGGCCAGCACCGGCACGAATTCGCGCTGGCCGCCCGAGCTGGCGCCCTGCCCGCCCGGCTGCTGCACCGAATGAGTGGCGTCGAACACCACCGGATAGCCGGTCTGGGCCAGGATCGGCAGCGCGCGCATGTCGCTGACCAGGGTGTTGTAGCCGAAGCTGACGCCACGCTCGGTCAGCAGCACCTTGTCATTGCCGGTCGAGGCGATCTTGGCCGCGACATTCTTCATGTCCCAAGGCGCCAGGAACTGGCCCTTCTTGACGTTGATTGCCCGGCCGGTGGCGCCGGCGGCCAGCAGCAGGTCGGTCTGGCGGCACAGGAAGGCCGGGATCTGCAGGATGTCGACCACCTCGGCCACCGGCGCGCATTGCGCCGCGTCGTGGATGTCGGTCAGCACCGGGCAGCCGAATTTCTCACGGATCTCGGCCATGATCGGCAGGCTCTTCTCCATGCCCAGGCCGCGGGCGGCCGAGCCGGAGGTGCGGTTCGCCTTGTCGAAGGAGCTTTTGTAGACCAGCCTGAGGCCGAGCCTGCCGGTGATCTCGACCAGCGCCTGGCTCATCTCCAGCGCGTGCTCGCGGCTTTCCAGCTGGCATGGGCCGGCGATGATGGTCAGCGGGCGGTCATTGGCGAAGGTGACGGGGCCGACGGTGACGGCACGGGCAGCGGTCATGGTCCTGGTCCTCAGACGAGCCGGCTCTGCTCGATCGCGGCGCGGATGAAGTCGGTGAACAGCGGATGCGGATCGAACGGCTTCGACTTCAGCTCCGGATGATACTGGACGCCGATGAACCAGGGGTGGTCCGGCAGCTCCACGATCTCCGGCAGCACGCCGTCGGGCGACAGGCCGGAGAAGAACAACCCGGCCTGCTCCAGCCGCTCGCGGTAGTTGATGTTGACTTCATAGCGGTGGCGGTGGCGCTCGCTGATCTCGGTCGCGCCGTAGATCTCCTGCACCCGGCTGCCCGGCACCAGCGCGGCGGGATAGGCGCCGAGGCGCATGGTGCCGCCGAGGTCGCCGTCGTTGCGGCGGGTCTCCAGCGCGTTGCCGCGGGTCCACTCCGTCATCAGGCCGACCACGGGCTCGTTGGTCGGACCGAACTCGGTCGAGTTCGCCGCCGGCAACCCGGCCATGTGGCGCGCCGCCTCGATCACAGCCATCTGCATGCCGAAGCAGATGCCGAAATACGGTACCTTGCGCTCACGCGCGAACTGGGCAGCGCGGATCTTGCCCTCGGCCCCGCGCTCGCCGAAGCCGCCCGGCACCAGGATGCCGTGGACATGCTCGAGATGGCTAACCGCATCCTCCGATTCGAAGATCTGCGAATCCATCCAGTCGAGCTTGACCTTGACGTTGTTGGCGATGCCGCCATGGGTCAGGGCCTCGGCCAGGCTCTTGTAGCTGTCGATCAGCGAGGTGTACTTGCCGACCACGCCGATGGTGACCTCGCCCTCCGGCGCGCGCACGCGCCGGACGATGCCGGTCCAGCGCGACAAATCCGGCGCCTTCGGCTGAGCGAGGCCGAAATAGGCCAGGACCTGATCGTCGAAGCCTTCCTCGTGATACGAGATCGGCACGTTGTAGATGGTGTCGACGTCGAGGGCGGCGATCACCCGCTCCGGCCGGATGTTGCAGAACAGCGCGATCTTGCGCCGCTCATTGGCGGGGATCGGCCGGTCGGCGCGGCACAGCAGCATCGCCGGCTGGATCCCGACCGACAGCAGCTCCTTCACCGAATGCTGGGTCGGCTTGGTCTTCAGCTCGCCCGCCGCCGGGATGTAGGGCAGCAGCGTGACATGCAGGAACAGCGCGTTCTCCGGCTCGACCTCGTTGCCGAACTGGCGGATCGCCTCGAGGAACGGCAGGCTCTCGATATCGCCGACCGTGCCGCCGACCTCGCAGATGATGAAGTCTTCGTCGGTGATGTCGGAGCGGATGAACTCCTTGATCGCGTCGGTGATGTGCGGGATCACCTGCACCGTGGCGCCGAGATAGTCGCCGCGGCGCTCGCGCGCGATCACGCCCGAATAGATCTTGCCGGTGGTGACGTTGTCGCTCTTGCGGGCGGAGACGCCGGTGAAGCGCTCGTAATGGCCCAGATCCAGGTCGGTCTCGGCCCCGTCATCGGTGACGAAGACCTCGCCGTGCTGGGTCGGGCTCATCGTGCCCGGATCGACGTTGAGATATGGGTCCAGCTTCCGGAGCCGGACCTTGAAGCCCCGCGCCTGAAGAAGTGCCCCGAGTGCTGCTGCGCCCAGTCCCTTGCCAAGCGAGGAGACCACGCCGCCGGTAATGAAGATGTACCGCGTCATGGAATTCGACCCTACCTCAGATTCGTCCAGCCAAAAACAACGGGGCGGCCCCAGACCGGGGCCGCCCCGACATGACAGATATGCCGACGGCTTATTCGGTCGTCGGAACCGACGGCCCCGCCGGCGCGGTGCTGGCCGGCGCGCCCTGCGTCGGCGCTGCCGGCACCTCGTTGACGATCGCCGAGCCGGCACGGTGGGCGCCGGCCATGATCGCCAGGACGATGCTCGTGATCATGAACGCGCCCGCCAGGCCGGCGGTGACCCGGGTCAGCAGGTTGGCCTGGCCGCGGATCGAAACCAGCCCGCCGCCGCCACCGCCGCCGATGCCCAGGCCACCGCCCTCGCTGCGCTGGATCAGGATCACCCCGATCAGGGAGACGGCGATCAGGACGTGGATGACGAGCAAGACCTGCTGCACTGGACACCTGTCGACAAACGAAAACGGCCGGCTGCGCCCAGCAGCCGGCGATGGCGCTTATGTAGCGAAGACCAGCCCCCAATACCAGCCCCTCGCTGCGCCCGCGCATGACCTGCGCTGCATTCCGGCGCTGCTAATGTCTGACATGGCATTGACGCCCGCGGCGCCACGGCCGATCCTAACCTGATTCAGACCCCGGGAGGAGCACCATCGTGGCGACGAAGTTCGGCATCGGCCAGCCCATGCGCCGCAGCGAAGACCCCCGCCTGCTCAAAGGCGCCGGTCGCTACACCGACGATGTCTCCGCCCCGGGCCAGGCGCAGGCCTGGTTCCTGCGGTCGCCCTTCGCCCATGCCGAGATCCGCGGCATCGACACGACGGCGGCCGCGGCGATGCCGGGCGTGATCGGCATCGTCACCATCGCCGATCTCGATGCGGACGGGATCGCCGACCTGAAATGCTACGCCCCGGTGAAGAACCGCGACGGCTCCGACCAGGTGCTGCCGCCGCGGCCGATCCTGGCGCGCGGCCGGGTCCGCCATGTCGGCGAGGCGGTGGCGCTGGTGGTGGCCGAGACCATCGAACAGGCCAAGGACGCGGCCGAAGCGATCGAGGTCGACTATGATTCGCTGCCGTCGGCGACCGACCCCGTCGGCACGCTCGAGGGCCCGGCGATCTGGGATGCCGCCCCCACCAACCTTTGCTTCGACTGGGAGTTCGGCGAGAAGGACAAGGTCGAGTCGCTGTTCGCCCAGGCCGACCGGATCGTGAAGGTCGACCTCGTCAACAACCGGGTCGTCGCCTCGCCGATGGAGCCGCGCTGCTGCCACGCCGACTGGGACGCGACCGACGGCCGCTTCGTGCTCTACGTCTCCTGCCAGGGCGTGCACATGCTGCGCGACATGCTGGCGAACGACATCTTCAAGCTGCCGCCGGACCGGTTCCTGGTCCGCAGCACCGATGTCGGCGGCGGCTTCGGCATGAAGCTGTTCATGTATCCGGAATACCCGGCGACGCTGTATGCCGCGCGCAAGTTCGGCCGGCCGGTGAAGTGGACGTCGGAGCGGACCGAGGCCTTCATCAGCGACGACCACGGCCGCGACAACGTCACCACGGTCGAGCTGGCGGTCGACAAGGACGCCCGCTTCCTGGCGCTGCGCGTCGACCTGATCGCCAATATGGGCGCGTACCTGTCGAACTTCGCGCCGTTCATCCCGACCATGGCCGGCGGCGCCCAGATGCTGAACGGCCTGTACACGCTGCAGGGCGTCTATGAGCGGGTGCGCGGCGTGTTCACCAACACCCAGCCGGTCGACGCCTATCGTGGCGCCGGGCGGCCGGAGGCGGCCTATAATGTCGAGCGCATCGTCGACCACGCGGCGCGGGTGCTCGGCATCGACCCGGTCGAGCTGCGGCGGCGCAACTTCATCCCGCCCTCGGCCATGCCCTACGCCACGGTCACCGGCGTGACCTATGACAGCGGCGAGTTCACCCGCAACCTCGAGGAGGCGGCGCAGATCGCCGATGTCGCCGGCTTCGAGGCACGCCGGCGCGACTCGGCCGGCAAGGGCAGGTACCGCGGGCTCGGCATCGCCACCTATGTCGAGGCCTGCGCCGGCGGCGAGGACGAGGCCGCCGATGTCCGGGTCGCCCGCGACGGCAAGGTCACGGTCTATGTCGGCACCCAGACCAACGGCCAGGGCCACGAGACCGCCTACAAGCAGATCATCGCCGAGCATCTCGGCGTCGAGCCCGACAACATCACCATCGTCCAGGGCGACACCGACCTGGTCCGCACCGGCAACGGTACCGGCGGCTCGCGCTCCATCCCGGTCGGCGGCGCCGCGATCCGCGACGGGTCGCTGAAGGTCCAGGACAAGGCCAAGCTGCGGGCGGCGGACCTGCTGGAGACGGCGGCGGTCGATATCGCCCTTGTCGACGGCCGCTTCACCGTGGTCGGCACCGACCGGGCGTTGACCCTGGCCGAGATCGCCGCCCAGACCGAGTCGGCCGCCGACACCGAGATCGTGTTCGAGGAGCGCGGCAGCTTCGCCCCGCCCTCGGCGACCTTCCCGAACGGCGCCCATATCGTCGAGCTGGAGATCGACGGCGACACCGGCGCGCTGGAGATCCTGCGCTACACCGTGGTCGACGATTTCGGCCGGGTGCTGAACCCGCTGATGGTGACCGGCCAGGTCCATGGCGGCATCGCCCAGGGGCTCGGCCAGGCGCTGCTGGAGCACGCGGTGTTCGACCCCGACAGCGGCCAGTTGCTGTCCGGCTCGTTCATGGACTACGCCATGCCGCGGGCGGTCGACCTGCCCTTCGTCACCTTCAAGTACAACGAGATCCCCTGCACCACGAACCCGCTCGGAGTGAAGGGCGCCGGCGAGGCCGGGGCGATCGGCGCGCCGCCGTCGATCATCAACGCCATCGTCGACGCGCTGTCGCCGCTCGGGGTCGAGCATATCGATATGCCGGCGACGCCGCAGAAGCTGTGGCAGATCATCAACAGCCGGCAGCAGCGCCAGGCGGCGGAGTAGCGTCAGGCAAAGGCAGCGGCGCCGTCCCAGCGAGTCCAGAAGCTCGCCGGGACACCGCCGTGCCGGGCGTGGAACGCCTCGAGGCGCTGGCGGCTCCTGGGCTTGCCGCCAGTCTCGATCGCGATGCCGAGGAACCGGGCGGCGTTCATCCCCATGAAGCCGGCCGCCTGGGTGGCGCTCATGGCGAGCCGGCTGGTCAGGATGGTCCGCATCCCCTCGTAATAGGCCTCGTTTCCGGGGGCCTTCGACAGCATCACCCAATCGGTCCCATACATCAGGCGGGATCGGGCCGGGCCGCCCTGGCTGTCCAGGATGCCGTTCAGCGCTCCCAGCACCGTCCCGTTCGTCGCCTTCTGAGCGGCGGTCCGCTCCGCCACCGCGTCGTAGTCGCTCAGATCGGCATAGAGGTTGGGATAGGTCGCCATCATCGCGACGATCGCCGCGGTCCAGCCGTTGGACCCGACCTCGGCAAGATCCCAGAAGCCGCCGAAATGTCCAAGATTCAGGCGCAAACTCGGCCATCTCTCGAGCACCGGCCGCCAGGCGTCCGGCGAACCGCGCTGGCCTGCCGCCGGGTTCGGGAACTGGCTGTACGAGCAATGCGCCATCACCGGCACATCCTCGGCGACGCACCAGTCGTAGAGCGCGGCCAGGCCCTGATCGAGACGAGTTGCCCAGTCCGGCCGGGTCTGCCGGAGCCTGGCAGGATAGGTTGCGGGATCGGCTTCGGCGTTGCCGTAAGGCAGGAAGCCCATGACCGGGTACAGCTTCACGCCGATGAAGCCGCGCTGCTCGACGGCATCCTTGACCATCGCCAGGAGGCCGGGCTCGACCATCTGCCGCCAGGGGCAGAACGGCACATAGGGATGAACCGCATAGGGCCCCGGCCGGCGCGCGATCGCGGACATCACGTCGATCTGGTCGCGCAGCGGGCTGCTCTCCTCGTTCAGCCACTTGCCGTAGTCGATCAGGGCCGGGACCAGCAGGGCCACGTCGCCGCCGTTCCGCGCCGGCAGGGTGATCAGCCGCTGCACCAGCTCGGTCCGCGGGCGGGTCACCAGCTGGGCGAGGCGGAACACGCCGGTGACCCCGTCCTCGACGGCGGTGACGCCTCGCGCCGCATCCGTCGGCAGCGCGGCCGTCCGGCCCCGCGACGACAACGCCAGCGATCTCGCCGCACGGCTCGGGTCGCGGTTCGCCAGCCGCTCCAGCAGCTCTAAATCGCCACCGCCGGGGGCGGCTCTGGTCGCCAGCCTCTCGCCGTCCCCGGGCAGCAGTTCCACCGCCTTCTGGCGAAAGGCCGCAGCCTCACTCGTGTTGGCCACGAGATCCGCCGCCGCGCGCTCGATATCCGCCCGGATCGAATCGCCGTCGGCGGGCGTCCGGCCGCTCTCGAGCTCCCGAAGCTCCCGCTGCGGCGACCAGGCGCTGCGGTTCATGATCAGCGACACCAGGGTCACCAGCGGGACCAGCGGCAACCCGCCGACCGGCTGTCCTTCCAACACCACGTCGAGCACGAAGCTGGCGATCGGCAGGTCCCGGGCATTGAAGACATGGCAGTGGACGTCGATGGCATAGGCCGTGTCCGGAATCACCGGCAGCGGTTTCACCGGATCCAGCCGGCGGCATCCGAGCGAGGCCAGCAACGCGGCACCGCCGAGCCCGAGAAGCGCGTCCCGCCGATGCAATCCGGGCGGAGAGACGATGGCCATGGGTCCTCCAAATTCTTGATCGAAATGCGGGAACGGGTCGAGCTATGAAACCAATAGAAGCGAAATCTTTGGCTATTCGGAGGCAATTCGCGGCACGAACGTTACAAATCGATCGCGGATCTGGACGGAACGGAGCGGGCTAGGACATAGCGGTGTCCTCCCCGGCGAGACCGCGCCGCTGACGCCGGAACAGCGCGGCCAGAGCCTCGGCCACGGCGCGGACGGCAGCGTCGCGGCGCAGGTCGCCATGCAGCATCAGATAGACGTCCTCGGCCAGTTCCGGCACCGGGTCGCCGAGGCGCCGCAGCCGGTCGTCGGCATCGCCCAGGAAGCAGGGCAGCAGCGCCACGCCGAGCCCGTCGGCCGCCGCCCGGTGGCGCAGATAGACCTCGCCCAGCCGGCAGCGCGTCGTGCCCCGGGCGGCCACGGCGTCGAACCAGGCGGATTGCGACGGCGTCCGCTCCGGCTCCAGCAGGCCGATGAAGTCCAGGCCGGCGAGGCTGTCGTGCCCGCGCTGCTCCATGTAGGTCCGCGCGGCATAGAGGGCGAAGCCGATGTGGCCGATCCGGCGGGCCGCCAGATCACCCTCCTCCGGCACCCGGCGCATGCGCAGCGCGATGTCGGCCTCGCGCCGGGCGAGATTGGCCCTGGCGCGCGAAGTGCCGATCGCGATCGCCTGGCCGCTCTCGGCCAGCAGCGCCTGCAGATGGCCGGCCAGGAACAGCGAGACCGAGCTGGTGGCGGTCACCTGCACCGGCTCGGTCTCAGCCGCGGCCGCCTGATGCAGCTGGCGGAGCACGGCGCCCGCCCCCTCCTCCATGCCGCCGGCGGCCTGCAGCAGCGCCCGGCCCTGGGCGGTCAGCTCCAACCGGTTCGGCAGCCGGTCGAACAGCCGGGCGCCGGCCAGCTCCTCCAGCGACCGCAGGTGCCGACCGATGGTCGGCTGGCTCAGCCGCAGGCGCCGCGCGGCCTCGGTCAGGCTGCCGGCCCGGGCGACGGCGAGGAAGATGCGGATGTCGTCCCAGTTCGGCTCGCCCACGCTCAGTCCAGAAGTCGGTGCAACTGGGCGTATTGCAGCAGGAGAATGGTCTTGCCGTCCATGATCTCGCCGCGCCCGACCATGGCCAGCGCCTCGGCCAGGGTCGGCTCCAGGATCTCGATGTCCTCGCCCTCCGCGGCGACGCCACCGCCATCCGTGGTGCGGTCCGCCGGACTGTATTCGGCGACGAAGAAGACCAGCCGCTCGGTCACCGACCCCGGGCTCATGAAGGCTTCGAACACCCGGCGCGGCGCCGCCACCCGATAGCCGGTCTCCTCCTCCGCCTCCTGGCGGATGGCGGTCTCCGGGTCGCGGTCGTCAAGCAGGCCGGCGCAGGCCTCGATCAGCGGCTCCGGGTGGCCGTTGACATAGGCCGGGAAGCGGAACTGCCGGGTCAGCAGCACCCGGCCGCGCGCCGGGTCGTACAGCAGGATCGCCGCGCCATTGCCGCGGTCATAGGTCTCGCGGCTGAGGGTCTGCCAGCTGCCGTCCTGGCGCCGGTAGTCGAAGGTGGTCTTCTTCAGCACGTACCAGTCGTCGGACAGGGTCTCGACCGACTGGATCCGGATCCGGTCCTGCATGTCGGGAGAAAGGGACGCCAAGATGCCTCCATCAATCTTGTAGATGAGGGAGGCATCCTGACGGCGGCCACAGCGGCAGGCAGCACCCCAGCGCTGAACGACCGGCATTCAGAATTGGAGGGCTGCGCCCCGCCCTAGGTCAGCCTCTCCCACAGGAAGGCGTGGATCAGCGCCTGGTTGAAGGCGGTCTGGGCGTTGTTGGCGGCGGCGCCGTGGCCGCCCTCGATGTTCTCGTAGTAGAGGACGTCCTTGCCCATCGCGGTCATCAGGGCCGCCATCTTGCGGGCATGGCCGGGGTGCACCCGGTCGTCGCGGGTCGAGGTCAGGAACAGCACCGGCGGATAGGCCGCGTCCTGCCGCAGGTTCTGGTAGGGCGAGAAGGTCTGCAGGAACGCCCAGTCCTCCGGCTTGTCCGGGTCGCCGTATTCCGCGGCCCAGGAGGCGCCGGCCAGCAGCTTGGTGTAGCGCTTCATGTCGAGCAGCGGCACGGCGCAGACGATGGCGCCGAACAGCTCGGGATAGGTCGTCAGCATGTTGCCGACCAGGAGGCCGCCATTGCTGCCGCCCTCGATGCCGAGATGCGGGACCGAAGTGATGCCGCGGGCCACCAGGTCGCGCGCCACGGCGGCGAAATCCTCATAGGCGCGCGGCCGGTTCTCGCGCAAAGCCGCCTGGTGCCAGCGCGGGCCGTATTCGCCGCCGCCGCGGATGTTGGCGACGGCATAGACGCCGCCACGGTCGAGCCACAGCCGCCCCTCGCCCGGGATGTAGTGCGGCAGCAGCGGCACCTCGAAGCCGCCATAGCCGGTCAGCAGCACCGGGGCCGTGCCGTCGCGCGGCAGGTCCTTTCGCGCCACCACGAAGTACGGCACCCGCGTGCCGTCGGCCGAGGCGACGAAATGCTGCTCCACCGCATAGGGCGTGGCGTCGAAGAAGGAAGGCGCCTGCTTGAGCGATTCGAAGCCGGACTCGCCGGCGGTGCCGCGATGCAGCGTGTCCGGCTCGAGGAAGCCGGAGGCCAGCACCAGGATCTCGTCGTCCTGGTGCGGGGTGGTGGCGACATAGGCGATGGTCGCGGCCTCGGGCAGGCCCTCCAGGGTCCCGCGCTGCCAGCCGCCCTCGCCCGGCGTCAGCACATCGACCCGGCTCTTCACATCGTCGAGGATCTGCAGCACCAGGTGGTTGCGGGTGCCGGAATAGCTCGACAGCGCCGTGGTCTCACTCGGCTCGAACAGCACGGCGAGCTCGCGCTTGCCAGCCAGCCAGTCGTCGAACCGGGCGGCCAGCAGCGCGCCGCCAGAATAGGTGTTGCCGCCGACGGTCCAGTCCGTCCGCGGCGACACCAGCAGCCAGGGCCCGTGGGTGCCGGCCTCGGCGTCGCGCGGCAGGTCGACCAGGGTGAGGGCGCCGTCGTCGCCCAGCAGGAACAGCTCGCTGGT
The DNA here is from genome assembly GCF_052113205.1 of Inquilinus sp. YAF38. Taxonomy (NCBI): domain Bacteria; kingdom Pseudomonadati; phylum Pseudomonadota; class Alphaproteobacteria; order Rhodospirillales; family Rhodospirillaceae; genus Inquilinus; species Inquilinus sp. YAF38. The sequence continues at coordinate 11,486 of NZ_JBFRCU010000060.1, forward strand.
GTAGAAGTCGATGCGCCGGGCGACGAAATCGCGCTCGAAGCCGGGGAAGCGGTCGTGGAAGGCGTCCACCGCGAGGTCGTCCTCCTGCCCCTCATAGACGGTCGCCGCCGCCTCCAGGGGCTCGCCGCGCCGCCACAGCTTCGAGATCCGCGGATAGCCGGAACGGGTCAGCGACCCCGGCCCGAAATCGGTGCCGACATAGATCGAATCGGAATCCTTCCAGCCGAAGCGGCTCTTGGCCTCGGGCAGGAAGAAGCCGTCAGCGACGAAGCTGCGGCTTTCCAGATCGAATTCGCGGACGACATGGGCGTCGGCGCCGCCGCGCGACAGGGCGACCAGGCAGCGCCGGTAGTCCGGCTCCAGCACGTCGGAGCCATGCCAGACCCAGTTCTCGCCCTCCGCCTCGGCTAGGGCGTCGAGGTCGAGCAGCACCTCCCACACCGGCTCGGCGGTGCGGAACGAGGCCAGCGTCGTGCGCCGCCACAGGCCACGCGGATGGGCGGCGTCACGCCAGAAATTGTAGTAGCGGTCGCCGCGGCGGACGACATGCGGCAGCTTGGCCTCGGAATCGAGGATCTCCAGCATCTGCCGGCGCATCCGCTCGAACTCCGCGGTCTCGGCGAAGCGGCCGGTGCTCTCGGCATTGCGCGCCCGGACCCAGTCGAGGGCCGTCGTGCCGTCGATGTCCTCGAGCCACAGAAAGGGATCAGCGTCCATGGTGCCCGTGCCGGTTCAATCCGTTGGCCGGCCAGAATAGGGACGGCCGCCGGATCGGGCCAGCGTTACGGGCGAGGCTGCGACAAACGCCCCTTACAGCCCCGGACGGTAGTTCGGGGCCTCGTGGGTCACGGTGATGTCGTGGACATGGCTCTCGCGCAGGCCGGCATTGGTGATGCGCACGAACTCCGCCCGCTGGTGCAGGTCGGCGATGGTGCGGCTGCCGGTGTAGCCCATCGCCGCCTTCAGACCGCCGACCAGCTGGTGGACGACATTGGCGACCGGCCCCTTGTACGGCACCCGGCCCTCGACGCCCTCCGGCACCAGCTTCAGCGTGTCCGACACCTCCTGCTGGAAGTAGCGGTCGGCCGAGCCGCGCGCCATGGCGCCAAGCGAGCCCATGCCCCGATAGCTCTTGTAGGACCGGCCCTGGTACAGGATCACCTCGCCCGGCGCCTCATCGGTGCCGGCGAACAGCGAGCCGAGCATCACCACGTCGGCGCCGGCAGCGATCGCCTTGGCCAGGTCGCCCGAATATTTGATGCCGCCGTCGGAGATCACCGGGATGCCGGCCTTGCGGCAGACCTCGACGCAGTCCATGACCGCGGTCAGCTGCGGCACGCCGACGCCGGCGACCATGCGAGTGGTGCAGATCGACCCCGGGCCGATGCCGACCTTGACCGCGTCCGCCCCGGCGTCGATCAGGGCCCTGGCGGCGTCGCCGGTGGCGACGTTGCCGGCGACGATCTGGGTCGAGTTCGACAGGCGGCGCGCCCGCTCGACGCTCTTCAGAACGCCCTCGGAATGGCCGTGCGCGGTGTCCAGCACCAGCACGTCGACGCCGGCGTCGAACAGCGCCTCGGCGCGCGAGATGCCCTTGTCGCCGGTGCCGGTGGCGGCGGCGACACGAAGCCGCCCCTGCTCGTCCTTGCAGGCATTCGGGTGCAGCTGGGCCTTGAGGATGTCCTTGACCGTGACCAGGCCGATGCAGCGGTAGTCCTGGTCGACGACCAGCAGCTTCTCGAGCCGGTTCTGGTGCAGCAGGCGCTTGGCCTCGTCCTTGCCGACCCCCTCGCGCACCGTGACCAGCCGGTCCTTGGTCATCAGCTCGCGCACCGGCTGGGTCGGGTTGGTGGCGAAGCGGACGTCGCGGTTGGTCAGGATGCCGACCAGCTTGCCGTTCTGCTCCACCACCGGGAAGCCGGAGATGCCGTGCCGGTCCATCAGCGCCAGCGCCTCGGCCATGCTGGCGTCGGAGCCGATGGTGATCGGGTTCACCACCATGCCGCTCTCGAAGCGCTTCACCTTGCGCACTTCCTCGGCCTGGCGCTCGATGTCGAGGTTGCGGTGGATCACGCCGATGCCGCCGGCCTGGGCCATGGCGATCGCCAGCGGCGCCTCGGTCACCGTGTCCATGGCGGCGGAGAGCAGCGGGATGCCGAGCTCGATGCGCTTGGTCAAGTGGGTCCGCGTGTCCGCATCGGCGGGCAGGATCGACGAGGCCTGCGGGACCAGCAGGACGTCATCGAAGGTCAGGGCGTCGCGGAACTGCATGTGGAGGCTCCCAGAGCTTGGAAGCGCCGCAATATAACCCCCCTCGGTCCGTTGTGAAGCGCAGATCTAGGGGGCCTGCGTTGCGTCCCGCGGACCGGAGCTGCGGAAATCGGTCGCGACGATGTAGACCTCGGCGCTGTCCTGCCGGCTGGCGGCAGGCTTGACGTGGCGGACCTTGGCGAAGTTGCGCTTCAGCACGTCGAGCAGCTCCTTCTCGGCCCCGCCCTGGAACAGCTTGGCGACGAAGGCGCCGCCCGGCACCAGCACATCGACCGCGAACTCGATCGCGGTCTCGGCCAGCGCCATGATTCGCAGATGGTCGGTCATCTGGTGGCCGACGGTCGGCGCCGCCATGTCGCTGAGCACGAGGTCGGCCGGGCCGGCCAGCGCCTGCTTCAGCCGGTCCGGTGCCGCGGGGTCGAGGAAGTCCATCTCCAGGATGGTCGCGCCGGGCACCGGGTCCATGCCGAGATAGTCGATCCCGACCACCTTGCCCTGCGGCCCGACCCGCTCCAGCGCCACCTGGATCCAGCCGCCGGGGGCGCAGCCGAGATCGACCACGCGCATGCCGCGGCGCAGCAGTTTCAGCTTGTCGTCGAGCTGCACCAGCTTGAAGGCGGCGCGCGAGCGGTAGCCCAGGCGCTTCGCCTCGGCGACATAGGGATCGTTGAGCTGGCGCTCGAGCCAGCGGGTCGAGGACAGGGTGCGCTGCTTGGCGGTCTTCACGCGCACGGCCAGGCCGCGGCTGCCGCGGCCGCTCGGCCCCCCTGCCCTTGCGGCGCTCGGCTTCTTCGGTGTCTTCATGTCACTCGGATCGTGTCTGGCGGATGGTATCAGGCGTGAAGCGCCTGCGCCTCGGCCAGCAGGTCGAACAGGATGCCCTCGCGCACGCCGCGGTCGCCGACCCGCAGCTTGCCGACCGGCCAGGTGTCGCAGATCGCCTCAAGGATGGCGCAGCCGGCCAGCACCAAGTCGGCGCGGTCGCGGCCGATGCAGGGATAGGACGACCGCCCGGCATAGTCGAGGCCGAGCAGCATGCGGCTGGCGCGCCGCGCCTCCTCGAAGCTCAGGGTGCTGCCATCGACCTCGGAGCGGATGTAGCGCGGCAGGCCGAGATGCACCCCGGCCAGCGTGGTCACGGTGCCGGAGGAGCCGATCATCTGCACCCGGCCCTGGGCGATCAGCCCGCGCAGGTTGTTGCGCGCCTCGAAATCGGCCAGGGCGGCGGCGGTCGTCGCGGTCATCGCCGCATAGGTCTCGACCGAGACCTCGTGGCCGCCATGCAGCTCGGCCAGGGAGACGACGCCGAGCGGCATGCTGAGCGCATCGAGCGTCACCGCCTGGCCGTCGGCATCGATCTCCAGCCAGGTCAGCTCGGTCGACCCGCCGCCGATGTCGAAGATGATCGCATGCGGGATCGTCCGGTCCAGCAGCGGGGCGCAGCCGGCCGCGGCCAGTCGCGCCTCCTCCGTCGCCGGGATCATCTCCAGCTGCAGGCCGGTCTCGCGCCGCACCCGGTCGCGGAAGGCCGGGAAGTTGCCGGCTTGGCGGCAGGCCTCGGTGGCCACCGCACGCGACAGGATCACGTTCTGCCGCCGCATCTTGGCGGCGCAGATGCGCAACGCCGACAGCGTGCGCTGGATCGCCTCGGGCTGCAGCCGCCCGGTGGCGCCGACGCCCTCGCCCAGCCGGACGATGCGGCTGAAGGCGTCGACCACCTGGAAGCCGCCGGTCGCGGCGCGCGCGATCAGCAGCCGGCAGTTGTTGGTGCCGAGATCTACCGCGGCGTAAAGAGGTTCGAGCCTCGGCGCCCGACGCTGATCGCCGGCCGCGGTGGCCTCGGCGATCGCAATCGACTCCACCACTGACATTCCTTCCATGGCCGTCCGTCCCGTTTCGAACGGCGCCTCCGTCCCTTCACTGAACTGTAGCGCAGCCACGGCCAAAGTGGAAATGCCCCCGGAGTCGCATCCAGGGCGATCGGATGACGTGGCGAAGCGGCCCTGCGCCCCCTGATGGTCCGCGGCCAGCGCCGAAACCCCGTGTCCGTGCTGCAATTCGCATCACAGGCGGATACGGGCGGCGATCCACAGGACGGGTACGGTCTCGGCCCATAGGGCGGAGCTCGGCCTCGCGCGGGCGGCGGTTTTCGGCCCGATCGGCCTATGTCTGCCGGTCGGGCGGCGGCCGGGGATCGGGCGCGGGCGGCGCGGTGCCGGTCGGGCCGCATCGCCGGGGCTGGGCGGATACCGGTAGGGTGCGGACGACATTGCCGGACCGGTCGAAGACCTCGCCGGTGGTGAGGTCGTGCCGCCAGTATTCGCCTTCGGGTCCGCCGAAGTCGCTGGCCCATATGAGGTGCGCGTCGGGAAAGGACGGGTCCTGCGGCGGCGGGGCGGCTGCGGCCCTGCCGACGGTCCCGCCCGGTGACTTCGGGCCGGCGCCATCGGCACCGGCGGTTCCGTCGGGGTCGAGGGCGCGGCGGGACAGGCCGATGTCGCGGCGGAGCCGCTGGATCAGGATCTCGATCGGCAGGGCGGTGTCGGCGAGGTCGGCGTCGATACGCTCGTCCTCGGTGAGCCGTTCCCAGAGCTCGGCGGTGAGCCTTTCCTTGGCCTCGGGCTTCTCGGCGGCGATGGCGCGGGAGAGGCGCTCGGCGACGGCGCGGCGCCGGTCGTCCTTCTCGCTCCGCCGCCGGTCCTTGTGGCTTTCGGCCTCGCGTTGCGCCTTCTCGCGCTGCTCCCGCAGCTTCATCTTGAGGGCGATGGCGCGGCGGATGCCGAGGAAGAGGCTGCTGAAGCGGGTCTCCGCCTCCCCGGCGCGGTCGAGATCGCCGGCCTCGAGGGCGGCCATGCCCTGGGCCTGGAAGCCGCGGGCCAGCCCCTCGGCGAGCCCCGCCAGCCCGGACAGCATCGCAACGTCGTCCGTGGCCGGCGAAGCGGCGAAGGGGGTCCCGGAATTGATGGCACCATCGACCATTCCCATATTAGAACAAAATAGGAACATTAAGTCAAGCAAAGCCGCATCCGATTTGATTTGCAGAGCAGCCCCATGCCGTCATGACGAGCGGAGCGTGGCCATCCAGTCCTTCAGCCGCCGCACATGATGGCGACAGTCTGGATGGCACGCCCTTGCGGGGCTCGCCATGACGGCTTTTTTCATGGAGACCGGGAGAGAGTCCGAGAACCGGCCGGGCGATCCGTCCGCCGCGAGCGCCGGTGATGATCGGCAACGGATCGGACCGGCGGCGGCAGGGTCGCATCCGCTTTCGGCATGGCTGCCGTTCCTGCACGCGGGCCTTTACACGGGCGGATCGCTGGGGTAGACACCCTCCCGCCGGCCTCTGGGGGATCGTCTAGTGGTAGGACAGCGGACTCTGACTCCGCCAGCCTAGGTTCGAATCCTAGTCCCCCAGCCAAACTCCCCGGCTTCTCAGCTTTTTCGACGAGTTGGCCGGCTCCTTCGGGAGCTGACGTTACACGTTGCCGTTACACGGCGGCGGGTCACGCTCAGCCAAGCCCACGGGAGCCCTTCGTTGAACCAAGGGCCGCCGACTCGCTCGGCCGCCTCTGAGGGCTGAAGAAATGCTTCCCCCGTCTGACACCATTGGCGCCGCCGCCAGCACCATCCCGGCCTCTCCCTGCATCGTCACCGGAGGCGAGCGCATCTTCGCCCGCGCCTGCCGTAGCTGCTCGGCTTTCGCCCTTTCGTGCTTTCCTGACCACCCCAACGCCGTGGGTCGCTGCCCGAAGGCCGCCCCCGCCATCCCCACCGACGACCTGAAGGCCATGCAGCGGAATTGCGCGGCCTCTCCGTGCCTGGCCACTGGTGAGAGCCGGACCTTCTCTGGCGCCTGCCGCGACTGCCCTGCCCTCGCCATCTGGTGCTTCCCGGCCGGGCCGACTCAGGCCGTTGCGTGAAGGGGACCATCCGATGGGCAACCTCCTCCTTCTCGCTGGGGCCGTCCTCCTGGCCCTGAACGGCGGCTTCGCAGCCGGCGCCTGGTGGGCCACTCAGGGGCACCGCTAGGGCTCACTGACTGACCGAGAACAGCATTGGCGATGCCACAGCGGCGTCCTTCCGGGGGGCGCCGTTTCTCGTTGCAAACCAGCCGGTAACTCAGCGACCGACCCGAAGGAGCGGAGCAAGTATGAGCGACGGTCTCAACAAGGCCCTGCGGTTTGTCCGGGAGCTACAGAAGCTCGACACCCACCTTACCCTTTCATGCCTGCACACATTCCTTAGGGCCGCTGAGAACGGGGGCGGAACCATCGCCCACATCGTTCGGTTGTCGCCCTCCTCCAAATCTGCCGTGTGTCGACATGTTCAGGAGTTGAGTGAGGTCAGCGTTTTCAAGAACCAAGGCGGGAGGGTGGTTCCGGTGCCGGGCCACGGGCTCTTACTGACACGGGATCGCCCCGAGGGCCGGCGAGAGAAGGAGGTGTTCCTAACGGCGCGCGGAAGGGCGCTTGTGGCGATCATTGAGGGGATCATGCAGCGCACGCAAAACTCATAGTGGGCCGCTCGGTCCGCCTAGAATTGGCAAGCTGACGAGATCAATCCCACCCGGGCCTTACGTCGGTCCGATTACACTCAGGGCAGGCGATCGGAAAGATTGGCCTGTCCTTCTCTCTCGCTTCTCGCTTCTCATCCTGTGACAAAGCTTCCGCTACGAATCTGTGGCCGCAATTTCGACACCGAAACTGCCTAGCCTCACTCATATTCCACCCCTGCTCTCTCAACAAATTTGATCCAGAGCTGCTCAGCAATTTGCTCGGGCGTAAATTTCTCACTATCTCTGGTCATGAAATCATCCATTACTAAATACATTTTGTAATCATCGGCCTCAACGCGGATCGAGCCGTTTGAAGATCCATCATCGGCATATCGAGTGAAGATAAAATTTATATCACCAAAATGATGAGTTCGGCGCTTGCTATTTCGGACAGTGATATGGGCTTCCGATCCGCTCCGCTTGTCCCTATTCACGACGGTAGATGTGAAAGCAGCGTCACTCATTTTCTCAAATTTTGCTTTAAGAGATCCATCTCCTATACCATTTAGCTCGGCACATGATTTAGCAAAATAGTCGAGTATTGCGGCAAACGCGCTATCAGCAAAATCTCCTTTCTGAATGGAATCAAAGTCTCGCTTGATCTTTGGGTTTCGCGAGGTAAAGCCCGGAATCTGATACGAGGTTTGAGGAGTAGACGCGGGCCGTTCATTCTTTATCAGCCGCCTGATACCTGAAACCACATCAAGGTATGCGTTGTTCTGATTCGTCCACTCCGAAATTGCTTTACCATCCTTCGGCAGAGCCAAATATTCGCGGAACGGAGACGACGACCAATCGCATGGTTCAATCACGACGGGAACAATGCGCATCGAGCCCGCCAAGCACAGCTCTTGAGCCCGGGCAAACTCCTTTTCATAGCAATAATTTGACGCAAGGTAGTCCGGACTTAACAGAGCAATGAATATCCCACTGTCTTCAAGATTCTTACTGATCTCAGTATCAACGCTGTCGCCCGCGAGAACCTGGTTATCTGTCCAGGTGCTAATATCTCCTTCTCGTCGCAACATCGCCATATGCTTGTGAAGACGCTCCAATGCCTTCTCATCGGCATGAGAATACGAAATGAACGCCTTGGTTGCCATGATCGCCCTCGTGGATTCTGTCTTCAGAATGACATAGAAGCAGCCGGAATTCGAGTCAGGCACAGCTTCCCGAAATTGGGCATTGTGTGGTGCGCGAGGCGTAGCTAGGGAGGCGCAGCAAGCGCCTCCCGATGCCTAGATGCCGCACCTACATGGCCACGACGGCTGCCCTCCTCACGGTCCCCTCTCAGGCCCCAGCTAAGGAACCCATCACGGGCCGCGCTTCGGTCATCGACGGCGACACCATCGAAATCCACGGGCAACGCATCCGGTTCTTCGGCGTCGATGCTCCGGAGTCGCGCCAGCTCTGCCAGGACGAGAACGGGGGCCAGTATCGATGCGGGCAGCGGGCAGCCCTGGCGCTCTCTGACTTCATCGGCCAGGCGACTGTGAGGTGTGCCGAACGGGACCGCGACAAGTGGCGCCGGATCGTTGCCGTCTGCCGGGCCAGGGGCGAAGATCTGAGCGGGTGGATGGCTGCCCAGGGCCTGGGCCCCGTGGCGGATACCGAGTACAGCCGGGACTACGTGAGGCGGACGGAGGAGGCGAAGGGCGCGCGTAGGGGGATCTGGAGGGGGGCGTTTGAGATGCCTTGGGAGTGGCGGCGCAAGGGCAAGCCTTCGTGACTCGAGCAGACCACCTCCGCACATCATGCCGAAGGAGCCAAGGTTTTTTTGAGGAGGACCTCTGGTCGGCATCGGTCTTGAACCCTATTTAGGTGGTGCTTGCGGAATTGCGTCCATAGGTAGCTACTCACCCAACAGGTGGCAGGTGCGTCATGGGAGTCATCAAGATGATGGCCTTTCGGTCTGCCCTTCTCTTGCTTCCCCTCGTTACTTTGCCGCTGCAGGGCGCCACAGCTGCTCCCGCCGAAGGCACCTGTCAGAGCTTCGTTTCAGGTCTCGTCAGCGCCCGAGTTGAGCGATACCTGCTCGCTCGGCAAGACGGCAAAGACGCTTCTGCTGCGCTGAGACGGGCGTTTGAGTACGACTCGAAAGGGCCTGAAAAGGTCGCCCAGGAAACCGTTGCCGCATCTATCACAGCCGGCTGCGAGCCTGTGGTCATCCTGCGCGCCGGCGATTGCCTCGATACTGTATTCGGTTCGGAGTACGGCCAGCGGCTGATGACAACGCGGGATAAGTTTACGGACGTTATCATTGACGGGTGCGTTAGACAGACGCTTGAAGACTGAGCTCGCGCCGCGGATGACGAAGAAGCCCGATCCACGGCGGTTGAGGGGTATGACCCTGTAACCCAGGCAATCCGCGCCCTTGAAGCCCGCGTCGCCCAGGCCGTGCAGGATGTCGAGCGGTCTCGGCGGGAGCTGGAGACGTGCACCGCGGCGCTCCACGCCCTATGACTGCTCCCGGTGGCGGCATGAGGATCACCATCCGCAGCAAGGGGCAGCCTACGCGCGCGCCCGGCACCCCCTCGCGCGACCTTTGCCGGGGGCGGGCGTCGCTTGTTGACCCGGTCTCAGGCGTGCCTGAGCATGGCTCTCCATCTGATGGAGGAATGACGTGACCGATAGCCAGACAATGACGGTGAAACGTCTCAAGAAGGAATTGGCGGGCCTTGATGACGAGATGCGTGTCTGTGTTGGCCCGACCAATGAAGGCGGCTTCGCGCAGGCAACTTCGACGCAGCGACTGCCAAGCTCAGACGGCAAAATCCTCGTGATCCGATACAGCAAACTGCGCTGAGCCACAGGCGACCATCACTAGAGCTTCCCCAGGGGCGCCCGAAGGGGCGGTCTAAAACGCCCGAAAAATCCGTTCACTCATCTAAATGCATACGGATGCGCGGATCACCCCCGTACCCCCCCTCACGCGCCCTTTGCCGGCCTCGCAAAGTCGGCTTGACAGGTAAGGCCGCTTACTTGTCCGGTGCTGTCCTTTCCGTCTCTGATCATCGTTGGGAGGTGCGGCTTTGGAGTATACCGATCCATTAGCACCAGCCGGTTCCCCTGCCGTGTGACGGTGGCGCCCAGGACGGTCACCAAGCCCGCCGCTGCCCCTGCTAGGCCAATCACTCGGCGTCTTTCCCAGGCTCTCCCTTGTGGGCAGCGCGTGCCTCTGTGGGTGACACGTCAAGTGTACCAGTCGGCGCCACTGATCCGGCGGACTATGGAATATAACGTCCAATTGCCCCGCCATTTCACTCTGCTCTCTAGGGTACACCGGCGCGAGCAGCCCGCAGCCAAACTTCCTAGTGTCACCCGTTCCCAGGTCCCGCTTCGGCGAGACTTTCGCTTTCTTCCCTCAGCACCGCCGCGACCTCAGGGTGGCCGAAATGTTCGGCCCAGCCGAGCGGGGTGCTGGCGTAGGTCCGGTCGCGGATCGTCGCGTCGGCCCCGTGTTGCAGCAGCAGCTGGGCAGCGCGGGGGGCGTTGGCCCAGCCGGCGGCCATGTGCAGCGGGGTGACGTCGGCGGTGTCGCCCCAGACCACGCGCCGGTCGATGTCGGCGCCCTGCCCGATCAGCCACTCCACCACCTCCGCGCGGTGGCTCAGCAGCGCCCAATGCAGCGCGGCGCCGTTGTGCGGGGCACCGTCGATATCGGCGCCGCGGGCCAGCAGCGCCGCCATCGCCTCGATCCGGCCGCTGCGCGCGGCCCAGGTCAGCGCTTCGTCCAGCACCTCCTGCGGCGCGTCGGTCATGTGCCATTCCGGGAAGCCGCTGTGCGGGCGGTAGAAGCCGTGGTGATGCCCGGCCTCCGGCCACAGCCGCTCCTCCGCATCGAAGAACAGCGCGATCAGGTCCATCCGGCCGAGGCCGGCGGCGATGCGCAGGTTGAGCGGCGTCACTACCTCCGCCGCCAGCCGCTCGGCCACCGTACCGTGGCCCCAGAACAGAGCGACCGCCAGGGGCGTGCCGCCGTCGCCATAGGCCTCGGCCTCGACCAGGCCGCCGGCCGCGATCAGCCGGTCGAGCAGGGCCAGCCGCGCCTCGCGGTCGCCGCGGCCGCCGCCATAGGCGATGTCGTGCAGCGGTCCCCAGCCCTTGTCGTTGGCCAGATTCGGGTCGGCGCCGGCATCGAGCAAGTCCCCGGCCAGGACCAGCCGGTTCATCGAGATCGCCAGCATCAGCAGGCGGTTGCCGTTGGTGCCCTTGGCATTGACCAGGCCGGGATGGGCCACCAGCACCGCGGCCAGGGCGGCGCGGTCGTCGCTGCGGATCGCCTCGAAGGCGGTGCGGAACGGCTCCTCCGCCCGGCCGGCCCGCATCGCCTCGATCCGTTCGGCGAAACCGGCCCAGTCGTCGAAGCCGTGGCTGCGGGCGACGACCAGCTCGGCATCCTCCTGGCTCAGTGCGGTGGCGCGGATCTCGGCCTCCGAGGCCGCGGCGAAGCGCGGATGGAAGCGCTGCACCAGGCGCAGCGACCCGGCCTCGCCGGTGCGGTGGTTGCTGCGGATCCCGGCGGCGCGGTCGCGGTAGTATTGCAGCTCGACCTCGAAGGGCCGGGCGATCTCCGGCGCCCCCCCGGCCAGATGCGCCTGCAGCTTCGGCCATCTGGCGAAGCCGTATTCGCGGGCGACGACCCATTGCGCGTCGCTCAGCTTCGCCGCGGCGATCAGTTCGGCGTCGGGACGGTGGGCCAGCCGCGGATGGCTGTAGCGGAACCGGGCGATCGCCTCGGCCGCGCCGGCGCGCAGCGCCTTCAGCAGGTCCTTGGCGCGCTTCTTCTGCTGCTCCGGATCGGGCGACGCGGGCAGGTCCCGGGCATAGGGATGGGGCATGACGCTCCTCCTTTCACACACCCGGCATCCGCATCAACGGGCAGAAAGAAGGATCGACGCTGGCGACAGCTCTTCGGCAAGTGGGCGCTGCCCTTCCCGCGGACCGGATGCGTCTTGCACGCGGGACGGAGGCTAGCGGGAGAGGCCGGGTGCTGCAACATGCAGCTGCAGCACCCGGTTTGCGGCACCGTGTTCGACTTAACCGTTTCCGATAAAGGTCGCGAGCAGCCGGTTGACCTCGGCCGCCGCCTCCATATGGACCATGTGGCCCTTGCCGTCGAAGCGGTGCACCGGGATCGACCCCGGCAGCCCGTCGGCATGGGCGGCCGGCAGGATGGCGTCGGCCGTGCCCCAGATCACCTGCACCGGCACGCGGGCCGAGCCGAGCCGGTCGCGCAGCGATACGGCCTGGCGGCCGCCGGGGAAGAAGGCGCCGCTGATCGTCTTCAGCGCCGCCTCGACCCCGTCCAGGCGCTTGAACTTCAGCACGTCCTCGACCAGGTCGCGGGTCACCAGCTCGGGATCGGCGAACAGCGCCTCCAGATGCGGCTTCAGGTCCTTGCGCTTCTGCGCGCCGATGAAGCCGTCGATGTAGCCGCTGTTGATCTCCGCCCCCAGCCCGGCCGGGGCGATCAGCGTCGCCGAGGCCACCCGGTCCGGCGCGTCGAGCGCCAGCGACAGCGCCACCGCCCCGCCCATGGAATGGCCGGCCAGATGCGCCTTGGCGATGCCGGCGGCGTCGAGATAGGCCAGCACCGCCCCCGACAGCGCGGCGAGGTCGCCGGCCCCGACCTCCTTGCCCGAGCCGCCATGGCCCGGCAGGTCGATGGCGTGGACCGGGCGGCCGGTCAGCGCCGGCTGGGTGAACAGCCAGTTGTTGAGGTCGCCGCCGAAGCCGTGGATCAGGACCACCGGCGTGCCGTCGCCCTCGCCCGTCACCAGGGCCCGGATCGGCCGGCCGCCGGCCTGGATCACCTTGGGCTCGGGCGGCGGGGCGGCGCTCTCGGTCGCGGCCGCCGCCTCGGCCTGGAAGGCCGTGATGAAGCGGTCGAGCTCGCCGTCGTCGACCTCGCCCTCGACCACGACGCCGAGCAGGGCGCCGACCGGCAGGGTCTGGCCCTCCTCGGCCACCCGCCGGCGCAGCGTGCCGGCGACCGTCGATTCCAGCGCGTTGGTGATCTTGCTGGTCTCGATGTCAACGATCTCGGTGCCCGGCTCGATCCGCGCCCCCTCCGCCGCCGTCCAGGCGGCGAGCAGGCCCTCGGTCATCGCCAAGCCCCATTTGGGCATGGTGATCGGATGGATCGTGCCCGTCATTCCGCCGCCTCCCGCCGGCCCGGCGCACCCATCACGGTGCGCACCGCCGCCGCCACCTTGTCGGCGTTCGGGATGTACAGGTCCTCCAGCCCCGCCGCGAACGGCACCGGCACATGCGGCGGCGATACCATCTTGATCGGCGCCTTCAACGCGCCGAAGGCCTGGTCCACCACCTGGGCCGAGATGTCCGTCGCCATGTTGCAGCGCGGGCTGGCCTCGTCCACCACCACCAGCCGGCCGGTCTCCTCCACGCTCTCCAGTATCGTGTCCAGGTCGAGCGGCGAGGTCGTGCGCGGGTCGATGATGGTGCAGTCGATGCCCTCCTTGGCCAGTACCTCGGCCGCCGCCTTGGCCATCTGCACCATGCGGCCGATGGCGACGATGGTGACGTCCTCGCCCTCGCGCACCAGGTTCGCCTCGCCGAAGGGGATGGTGTAGGGCTCGTCCGGCACCTCCTCCTCCATGTCGTACAGCACCTTGTGCTCGAAGAAGATCACCGGGTCGTCGTCGCGGATCGCCTGGATCAGCAGGCCCTTGGCCTCATAGGGCGAGGACGGGATGACGCATTTCAGCCCGGGGATGTGGGTGAACAGCGGGTACAGGCACTGGCTGTGCTGGGCCGCGGCGCGGAAGCCGGCGCCGTACATGGTGCGGATGGTCAGCGGCGTCACCGCCTTGCCACCGAACATGTAGCGGAACTTGGCGGCCTGGTTGAAGATCTGGTCGAAGCAGACGCCCATGAAGTCGACGAACATCAGCTCGGCGACGGGCCTGAGGCCGCTGGCGGCAGCACCGGCCGCGGCGCCGATGAAGGCACTCTCGGTGATCGGCGTGTCGAGCACGCGGCTGGGCCCGAACTCCTTGTACAGCCCCTTGGTGACGCCCAGCGGCCCGCCCCAGGCGTCCTGCTCGCCCGGCGCGCCGGAGCCGCCGGAGATGTCCTCGCCCATCAGGATCACGCGCGGATCGCGCCGCATCTCCTGCGCCAGCGCCTCGTTGACCGCTTGGCGGAAGCTCTTCCTGCTCATGCCCTGCCCCCCTCAATACGAGACGTAGACGTCGGTCAGCAGATCGGCCGGCCCCGGCACCGCGGCGGCCTTGGCGTCGACCACGGCGCGTTCGATCGCCTGCTTGATCTCGGCGTCGATGGCGTCCATCTGCGCAATATCCAGCAGCCCGGCCTCGGTGACCCGGTTGCGGAACATGTCCAGGCTGTCGCGCTCGGCCCGGATGGCATCGACCTCGCCGGGGGCGCGGTAGGTCTGGGCGTCGCCCTCGAAATGGCCGTAGTAGCGGTTCAGCTTGACCTCGATCAGGGTCGGGCCGCCGCCGGACCGGGCGCGCTCGATCGCCTCCCGCGCCGCCTCCCACACCGCGAAGAAGTCGTGGCCGTCGACCATGATTCCCGGCATGCCGAAGCCCTTGGCGCGCTCGACGATGTCCTTGCAACTGACCGAATACTTGCTCGAGGTCGCCTCGGCATAGCCGTTGTTCTCGAACACGAAGATCGCCGGCAGCTTCCACACCGTCGCCAGGTTCAGCGCCTCGCAGGTGGTGCCCTGGTTCGAGCCGCCGTCGCCGGTGAAGGACACGGCGACGCCGCCGGTGCCCAGCGTCTTGGCCGCCAGCGCGGCGCCGCAGATCAGCGGCGGGCCGCCGCCGACGATGCCGTTGGCGCCCATCATGCCTTTGGACAGGTCGGCGATGTGCATCGACCCGCCCTTGCCGCCGCACAGCCCATCCTTGCGGCCGTAGATCTCCTTCATCATCGCCGCCGGATCGCAGTCCTTGGCGATGCAGTGGCCGTGGCCGCGATGGGTGCTGGCGATCGAATCGCGGTCGGTCAGGTGCAGGCAGACGCCGACGGCGCTGGCCTCCTCACCGGCATAGAGATGGACGAAACCCGGAATGTCTCCGGTGGCGAATTCGAGATGGACCCGATCCTCGAATTCGCGGATCAGGCGCATCTGTCGATAGGCACGCAAAAGGTCGTCGCGACTCAGCTGCACGGCCGTTCCTCCCGTTGCGGATCTTATGTCCGGCAATGAGCGTAACGCGCCGTGCTTCGGGTTGGGAACCCGTCCCGTACAGTCTCCGCCTTTGGTCGAAGAAATCCTCTCCGGGTTACTGCTCCCAGGTCACTGGCCGTTCGGCCGGATCGTCAGCGCCACCCGCCGGTTCTCCTGCCGCCCTGCAGCGGTGGCGTTGCTGGCGACCGGCTGGGCCTCGCCGACGCCGCCGATATTGATCCGCGGCGGGTAGACCCCGCGCGAGTTGATGTAGTCGGCGACCGAGCGCGCCCGCGCCTCCGACAGCCGCTGGTTGTACTCGGCCGAGCCGGTGTTGTCGGTGTGGCCGACCACGTCGATATAGGTGTTGGTGTACTGGTTCAGCGTCGCCGCGACGCTGTCGAGCGGCCCATAGAATGCCGGCTTGATGGTCGCGGAATCGGTGGCGAAGGTGACGTCGCCCGGAATGTCCACGATCAGGTTGTCGCCTTGGCGGGTGACATCGATGCCGGTGCCGGCCAGGTTGCGCCGCAGATCGGCCTGCTGCCGGTCCATGTAATTGCCGATGGCGCCGCCGGCGAGCGCGCCGACGCCGGCCCCGATCAGGGCGCCCGTGCCCCGGTTGCCACCGCTGACCAGGGCGCCGATGCCGGCCCCGGCCAGACCGCCGGCGGCGGCTCCGCCGATCGTGTTCGGCGCGCTGTCGAACTGGCACGACGCGACCGACGCGGCCAGGCCGATCACGATCAGGCATTTCGGGAAACGCATGGCATCCTCCTCGCAGGCAGTGGAGTGAGGATCGGCGCGAAACATGGCTTCTTCAAGCCCCGCTCAGTTGCGCAGCACGATGCAGGCGCCGCCGGCCCGGCGCAGGCGGGTGCAGAACTGGTTGCCCTCGGCCCGGCTCTGCGCCGGCACGCTGATCCGGTAGAAGCGCCGCGTGCCCATGCTGAGCATGCGGGTGCCGACGATCATCGGCTGGATCTCCGCCATCAGCTGCGGAAAGCGCCGGCGGACGCGGTTGTAAGAGGCCAGCGCCCGGCCCTTGGAGAAGTTGCCGGCGATCTGCACGTGCCAGGGCGCGGTCGGCGAGACCAGCTCGTCCCGGTCCGCTTCGGTCCGCAGCGACGCCAGGATCTCCAGGCAGGGCTTCGGGCTGCCGTCGAAGACGGGGACGCTGCCATCCGCCTTCGGCACCCAGTCATCGGCCGGGCGCTTGGTGACGAACAGGACATAGTCCTCGGTCTCCAGCGGCAGGAAGCCGCGGCCGCCGACCCAGCTCTCGACCCGGTTCGGGCCGGCATTGTAGCCGGCGGCGGCGAGGCCGAGATTGCCGAACTCGTCGCGCAACTCGGCCAGGAAGGCGGCGGAGGCCGGCAGCGCCGTCTCCGGATCGAACGGGTCCGCCAGATCGCGCATCTTGGCCGTGCCGGGCATGAATTGGGCCACGCCCTGAGCCCCCTTCGGGCTGACCGCCCGCGGCCGAAACCGGCTCTCCTTCCAGATCAGCCGGGTGAAGAACTCCAGCGGCAGGTTCTCGGCCGCAGCGGACTGCTCGATCAGCCGGCACACCGCCTGCTCGACCGTCTCGTCCTGCGCCGCGGCGGCGGCGCCACAGGACAGCAGGGTCCAGACCACCCCGATCCAGCCCCATGACCGCACGCGCATCTCGGACCACCTCGCAACGATGTTGCGATTTGTAGCCGCCCGCGCCGCAGCGACAAACCGATATTGACGGCATTCAATGCATTCGCTCAAAGTGGTCGGGATGTCAGACCAATTTTGACGGCTTGCCACTCCTCGATGTCCGCCCGCCTCCGCTCCTCCCTGTCGCCGATCCGCACGCCGACGCGTGACGAGGCGGTGTTGGCGGCGATCGCGGAGCATGTCGAGCGCACCGGCATCAAGCCCGGCGAAAGGCTGCCGCCGGAGCGCGACCTGGCCGAGCAGTTGCAGGTCAGCCGCTCCACCGTGCGCGAGGCGCTGAAGCGCTGGGAGGGCCTGGGCATCGTCGAGATGCGCAAGGGCAGCGGCACCTATCTGAAGGTGCCGGTGTCGACCGCCAGCATCCATCGGCCGCTGACCATCGACCGCACCTCGGACGTCGCCACGCTGTTGCACACGCTGGAGGTGCGGCGGGCGCTGGAGGGCGAGGCCGCGGCGATCTGCGCCCGCCGGGCGACGTCTGAGCAGATCGCGGAGATCGGCCGCCGCCTCGACATCATGGAAGCGCACCACACCAAGTACGGCGACGCGCCGGAGCAGGACTGGGAGTTCCACCAGTCGATCTTCCGCGCCACCGAGAACCCGATCTTCGGCCAGATCCTGGCGACCATGCGGGACGCCTTCCACCGCTTCTGGGAGAACCCGCTGGACATGCCGGACTTCGCCGGGCGCACCTTCCCCTATCACCGCGTGATGTACGACGCGATCGTCCGGCGCGACCCGGACGACGCCCGCAACGCCGCGCTGACCATCATCGACATGGTCGATGAGGACATCCGAGACGCCGACCGCAGACGGACCCGATGACCGACGATTTCGCAGCCCCCGACGCCTACGCGGCCGCCACCACGCTGGCGCATGACGACGCCTTCCCCTCCGGCGCGGTGGTGCCGCCGATCTACCAGACCTCGCTGTTCACCTTCGCCAGCTATGCGGAGATGGAGGCGGCGTTCTCCGGCCAGGTGAAGCGCCCGATCTATTCGCGCGGCGACAACCCGACGGTGCAGGAGTTCGAGCGCAAGGTGGCGGCGCTGGAAGGCGCCGAGGCGGCCCGCGGCACCGCCAGCGGCATGGCGGCGATCAGCTGCGCCGTGCTGAGCATCGCCGGCACCGGCGACCGCATCCTGTGCACCCGCCACGTCTATGGCGACGCCTATCGCCTGTTCGAGAAGCTGCTGCCGCGGCTGGGCATCACCGTCGATTATGTCGATGCGAGCGATCCGGCGGCGGTCGAGGCGGCGCTGCCCGGGGCCAAGCTGCTGTATCTCGAGAACCCGACCTCGATGATGTTCGAGCTGCAGGAGATCGGGCGTCTGGCGGCGCTGGCCAAGGCGCATGGCGCGGCCACGATCATCGACAATTCCTGGGCCACGCCGCTGTTCCAGCAGCCGATCAGGCACGGCGTCGACCTGGTCGTCCACTCGGCCTCGAAATATCTCTCGGGCCACAGCGATACGGTGGCCGGGGTGATCGCCGGGTCGGCCGAGCGCATCGCCCGGGTCAACGACCTGGCCTATCCCTATCTCGGCGGCAAGCTGTCGCCCTTCGAGGCCTGGCTGCTGATCCGCGGCATGCGCACCCTGCCGCTGCGCATGCGCCAGCACCAGGAGAGCGGCTTGGCCATTGCCCGCCGCCTGGCCGACCACCCGCTGGTCACCCGCGTGCTGCACCCGGCCTTCTCCAACCACCCCGGCGGCGCCACGCTGACCGGCCACAGCGGCCTGTTCTCCTTCGAGGTCGAGGAGGAGGTCGACGTGCCGCGCCTGGTCGACGCGCTGCGCCTGTTCAAGCTCGGCGTCAGCTGGGGCGGGCATGAGAGCCTGGTGATCCCGGCCCGCGCCTCGCTGCGCCAGGCCCAGGGGCCGAACTCGATGTCCGCCTTCGGCGTCACCCAGCGGATCGTCCGGCTCGCCGTCGGGCTCGAGGACACCGAGGATCTGTGGGCCGATCTCGCCCGCGCCCTCGACACTTCCGTGAACTGATCTTCGTTCTGCAAACAGGGAGGCAAAAATGAAACGACTGTTGCTCCTGGCCGGTCTGGCCACCATCGCCTTCACCGGCCCGGCGCTGGCCGACACCAACCTCAAGCTGGTCGAGGTCATCACCAGCCCGCAGCGCACCGAGTTCCTGAAGGGCCAGATCGGCAAGTTCGAGGCCGCCAATCCGGGCACGCATGTCGAAATCGTCTCGCTGCCCTGGGGCGAGGCGTTCGAGAAGTTTCTGACCATGGTCCAGGCCGGCGAGACCCCGGACATCGCCGAGATGCCGGAGCGCTGGATGTCGCTCTACGCCAACAACGGCCAGCTCGAGGACCTCTCGGCCTACATCGCCAAATGGGATGAGGCCAAGACCCTGGGCGACCGGGCGGTGCAGTTCTCGAAGACCGTGAACGACACCCCCTACATGGTGCCCTACGGCTTCTATCTGCGCGGCCTGTACTGGAACAAGAAGCTGTTCCAGGAGGCCGGCATTGCGGCCCCGCCGAAGACGCTCGACGAGTTCATGGACGTGTCGAAGAAGATCGCGGCGCTGGGCGGCGGCAAGACCGGCTATTGCCTGCGCGGCGGCAAGGGCGGCACCGGCGGCACCGCCTTCTTCATGCTGACCATGGACGGCAAGGGCAAGTTCTTCAACGACGACGGCACCTCGACCCTCGGCGACGCCGATGCGGCCAAGGGCATGCAATTCCTGGTCGACCTGTACAAGGCCGGCGGCGCGCCGAAGGACAGCCTGAACTGGGGCTTCAACGAGACCGTCACCGGCTTCTACTCCGGCACCTGCGCGATGCTGGACAATGATCCGGACGCCATGATCGGCATCCTCGACCACATGAAGCCCGAGGATTTCGCCGTCGCGCCGATGCCGCTCGGGCCCGGCGGCCATGCCTATCCCTCGATCGGCTATGCCGGCTGGTCGATGTTCGCCAACAGCGAGCACAAGGAGGAGAGCTGGAAGCTGATGTCCTTCCTGCTCGACAGCGCCCAGAACAAGGAATGGGCCAAGTTCGTCGGCGTGCTGCCGATCCACAAGGGCGCCGAGCAGGACGAGCATTTCGCCGGCGAGCGCTATGCCGGCTGGTTCCAGGAGCTGAACGACCCGCGGTGGCAGCCGATCCCGTGGCCGGCCCATCTCGAGGAGTTCGGCTACTTCTTCGACGTGATGTCGGTGCAGAGCTTCCAGGAGGCCCTGCTGGGCCAGAAGCCGACCGCCGACGTGGCCAAGGAGTGGGCCGACTACCTCACCGCCGCGCAGCAGAAGTTCCTGGCCGGCAAGAAGTGACGTCAACCGGCCCGTCATCCCGTGCCGCGCCGTGCGGGATGACGGGCCGATGCACAAGTCGAGTCCTATGACCGTGACCCATGCGATCCCGGGCGCCCGCCCGGGATCTTTCCGCCGCACGTTGGGCAATGCGCTGGAGCCCTGGCTCTATCTCAGCCCGGCCATCATCCTGCTGACGCTCAGCATGCTGGTGCCGCTGATCGTCGGGCTGTCCTATGCCTTCCAGAATTTCGGACCGTTCGGGAAGAGCACCTGGGCGGGGCTGAAGAACTTCGAGACGCTGGTCGGCGACCCGAATTTCTGGCGGGCGCTGAAGAACACGGTCTGGTGGACCGTCGGCAGCCTGGTGTTCCAGTTCTTCGGCGGCCTCGGCCTCGCCTTGCTGCTGAACCGGGATTTTCMGGGCAAGCGGCTGACCCAGGCGCTGGTGTTCCTGCCCTGGGCGGTGCCGACCTTCCTGTCCGGCCTGGTCTTCGCCTGGCTGTTCAACCCGGTGGTCGGCCCCCTGCCCTACTGGATGGCCGATCTCGGCCTGCTGCCGGAGCCGCTGAACATCCTGTCCGACCCGGACCTCGCCATGTGGGGCCCGATCCTGGCCAATGTCTGGTTCGGCATCCCGTTCTTCGCCATCACCCTCCTGGCGGCGCTGCAGGCGATCCCGGGCGACTACTACGAGGCGGCGGCGATCGACGGCGCCGGCGCCTGGCAGCGCTTCACCCGGATCACCATCCCGTTCCTGGCGCCGACCATCGCCATCACGGTGCTGCTGCGCACGATCTGGATCGCCACCTTCGCCGACCTGATCTGGGTGATGACCAATGGCGGCCCAGCCAACGCCACCAGCATCCTGTCGACCTATATCTTCGCCCAGGCCTTCTCGCGGCTGAACTTCGGCTACGCCTCGGCCGTGGCGACGGTGCTGCTGCTTCTCCTCCTGCTCTACGCCGCGATCCTGATCCGGATGCGCAAGAGCCTGCTCGCGGGGCAATGAGACCATGACCGTCGTCGGACGCTCGCCCCTCGGCCGCCTCGCCGGCGGCACCGGCTTCTACCTCGGCATCGGCGCCTATCTGCTGTTCGCGCTGTTCCCGCTGTACTGGCTGATCAAGATTTCGGTCACCCCGACCCAGCTCCTGTTCTCCGAAGGCATCACCTTCTGGCCATCGGAGTGGACGCTGGCGAATTTCAGCTCGGTGCTGACCGCCAGCAACTTCCCGCGCTATTTCCTGAACAGCGTCATCGTTTCGATCGCCACCGCGGCGGTGGTGACGCTCTGCGCCTCGGCCTCCGGCTATGCCTTCTCGCGCTTCCGCTTCAAGGCCAAGCCGGCGGTGATGTTCGTGCTGCTGCTGACCCAGACCTTCCCGCTGGTGATGATCATCCCGCCGGTCTACCGGCTGATGGCGCCGCTAGGCCTGACCAACAACCTGATGGGGCTGATCGTCATCTACAGCGCCTTCAACGTCGCCTTCGCCACCTTCCTGATGCAGTCCTTCTTCGACGCCATCCCGAAGGATCTGGAGGAGGCGGCGATGATCGACGGCTGCAGCCGGTTCCAGGCGCTGCGCCGGGTGATCCTGCCGCTGACGCTGCCAGGCATGGGCGCGACTCTGGGTTTCGTCTTCACCGCGGCCTGGAGCGAGCTGCTGTTCGCGCTGATGCTGATCAACTCCGACAGCCAGAAGACCTTCGCCGTCGGCCTGCTGACCTTCGTCGCCAAATTCGGCGTCGACTGGGGGCAGATGACCGCGGCCTCGGTGCTGGCGCTGATCCCGGTCTGCATCTTCTTCGCCGTGATCCAGCGCTACCTGGTGCAGGGACTGACCGCCGGCGCGGTGAAGGGCTGACCTGGGGGCTTGAACAGGGCCCCGAAACGTCGGAGCGTGTCGGCTCCACCGGAGGGGAACCCGATCATGCCGCGACACCATGTGCCCGCGTCGGCCGAGACCTGTGCCTGGGGCTATTTCGACGCAGCGCGCGAGCCGGTGCTGACGATCGACAGCGGCGACACGGTCGTGATCGATACCGTGAACGGCGGGCCGGACGTGCTGCCGAAGGGCGATTTCCACATCCCGCCCGAGATCCACGAGATCCATCAGCGCTGCGACCGGTCGACACCCGGCCATATCCTGACCGGCCCGGTCGCGGTTCGCGGCGCCAAGCCCGGCCAGGTGCTCGAAGTGCGGATCCTCGACGTCTCGCTGCGCCAGGACTGGGGCTACAACTTCATCCGGCCGCTGGCCGGCACTCTGCCCTATGAGTTCGAGGAATCGCGCCTCCTCAACATCCCGCTCGACGCCGAACGCGGCACCGCCCGGCTGCCCTGGGGGCTGGACCTGCCGCTGAACCCCTTCTTCGGCGTCATGGGCGTGGCGCCGCCGCCGGGCTGGGGCCGGATCAGCTCGATCCAGCCGCGGGCCCATGCCGGCAACATCGACAACAAGGAGCTGGTTGCCGGCACCACGCTGTACCTGCCGGTGTTCAACGACGGCGCCCTGTTCTCCTGCGGCGACGGCCATGGCGCCCAGGGCGACGGCGAGGTCTGCGTCACCGCGATCGAGACGGCGCTGCAGGGCACCTTCCAGCTGGTCGTCCGCGACGATCTGAGCTTCACCTATCCACGGGCCGAGACCCCGACCCACCACATCACCATGGGGATGGACCCGGATCTCGACCAATGCGCCGAGATGGCGCTGCGCGACATGATCGTGCTGCTCGGCGAGACCGCCGGCTTGTCGCGCTACGACGCCTATACCCTGTGCAGCCTGGCCGGCGACCTGCGCATCACCCAGACCGTGAACGGCTGCAAGGGCGTGCACATGATGATGGCGAAGGCGCTGCTGGGCCGATGATGCGCCGGCGCGAGGCGATCGGGCTCGCCGGGTCCACCCTGCTGGCCCTGTCGGCAGGCCCGGCTGCCGCGGCAACGTTCGGCGAGTGGGTCGACGGCGCCGACATCGCCGCCCGTTTCGTCGCAGCCGGCATCCCGGTCAAGAGCTATGCGATGGGCAGCACGTCGATGATGCCGACGCTGGGGGAGGAGGATGTCCTGCTGGCCGATCTGCGAGCGGCGGGATCCGTGCCCGGCCGCGGCGAGATCATCGTCTTCCGGCCGCCGGGCCCGGATACGGTCTATATCAAGCGAGTGATCGGCCTGCCGGGCGATCGCATCGCCCTGAAGGCCGGGCGGCTGGTCTTGAACGGCAAGCTCGTGGAGCGGCGCCCGAAGGGCCGTGTCGAGCTGGACCTGCCCCTGGGGCCGACGCCGGTGTCCGCCTATGAAGAGGCGCTGAGCGGCGTCCGGCCCTACCAGATCGTCGAGATGTCCGATACCGGCATGCTGGACGACGTTTCCGAAAGCGTGGTGCCGTCGGATGCAGTCTTCGTGCTGGGCGACAACCGGGACAACTCGATGGACAGCCGGGCCACCCGAATGGGTCCGATCCCGATCGGCAACATCATCGGCCGCGTCGTCTACCGGCTGCGGCCGAACTCCGGCTGGCTGGTGTCGCCGGAGACGGTTCCCGGGCTCGGCTGAGCCCGGGAGCACGATCCTCAGTCGCGCGGCTGGGCGACGGTGCGGAGGTAGGGCTTCAGGGTCTTGAAGCCGGCCGGGAACTTCTGCTTGGCCTCCTCGTCSGARACCGAGGTGACGATGATGACGTCCTCGCCGTTCTTCCAGTCGGCCGGGGTGGCGACCTTGTGCTTSGAGGTCAGCTGCAGCGAATCGATCACCCGCAGCACCTCGTCGAAGTTGCGGCCGGTGGTCATCGGGTAGGAGATCACCAGCTTGATCTTCTTGTCCGGCCCGACGACGTAGACGTTGCGCACGGTCTGGTTGTTGACCGCGGTGCGCCCTTCGGAGGTGGTGCCGGCATCGGCCGGCAGCATGCCGTAGAGCTTGGAGACGACGAGCTCGGAATCGGCGATCACCGGGAAGTTCGGGGCGTAGCCTTGGGTTTCCTTGATGTCCTGGGCCCAGCTCKCATGCCGGTCGACCGGGTCGGCGCTGAGGCCGATCACCTTGACGTCGCGCTTGTCGAAYTCCGGCTTCAGCTTGGCCACGGCGCCGAGCTCGGTGGTGCACACCGGGGTGAAGTCCTTGGGATGCGAGAACAGCACGCCCCAGGACGAGCCSAGCCAGTCGTGGAAGCGGATCCGCCCCTCGGTGGTCTCRACTTCGAAATCGGGCGCGTCCTCACCAATCGCGAGCGGTCCGGCCATCCTTACCTCCATCACGACAAATCGTCTGCCCGAACCCTTCGGGCACCACTATCAGCCTGAAAGCGAATCGCTACGGCGCCATTTCAGGCTACGGTGAACAAGCTTCAATCGTAACAGACAAAAGCAGCTGTCGATATGTAACGGCTGTGCAGTATTTTGTGAACATTGACATTGGCTCGGCGTTCAATACTCGGTTAAATACGCGATCGCATCACCCATCGACGCCAAGAACACGGCCGGCATGCAAATTGCCATCCCGGCCGTGTTATTTTTCTGCGGATGAGACTGGATGCCGCAGCGATGCTTGTAAGGGGACGCGGGTCGGCGTCCCTGGCACAGTTGTACGACAACGGATCGTATCCTCACTCTCCCGAATACCGGACCCGGCTCGCAGCGGCGGCCGCCGCGCATGCCCGGTCGCAGAGACGGAGCTGTCCATGGCTGTCGAACTGAACATCAATGGCCGGACCGAGCGGATCGACGCGCCGCCGGAGATGCCCTTGCTGTGGGCGCTGCGCGACGAGCTCGGGCTGGTCGGCACCAAATTCGGCTGCGGCGCCGGGCTGTGCGGCGCCTGCACCGTACATCTCGACGGTGCCGCGGTGCGCGCCTGCCAGACCGCGATCGGCGATGTCGGCAGCGGCAAGATCGTGACCATCGAGGCAATCGGCGCCACCGATATCGGCGCCCGGCTGCAGCAGGCCTGGCTGGCCTTCGACGTGATGCAATGCGGCTACTGCCAAGCCGGCCAGATCATGTCCGCCGCGGCGCTGCTGGCCACCACCCCGGCGCCCGGCGACGACGACATCGACTCCGCCATGGCCGGCAATCTCTGCCGCTGCGGGACCTACACCCGCATCCGTGCCGCCATCCACAAGGCGGCCGAGCGGAAGGCCGCGGAAGGGAGTGCCGGCTGATGGGATACCTTCTTCCTGAGGCCGGCCTGGGCCGGCGCGCCTTCCTCAAGGCCTCGCTGCTGGTCGGCGGCGGGCTGCTGATCGACGCCACCCTGCCGGTCGGGGCGACGGCCGCCAGCGGAGGCGGCACGCTCGGGGCCTTCATCGCCATCGCGCCGGACGGGCGGGTGACGATCACCGGCAAGAACCCGGAGATCGGCCAGGGCATCAAGACGTCGCTGCCGATGATCATCGCCGACGAGCTGGACGTCGACTGGGACCAAGTCACCGTCACCCAGGCGATGGTGAACGAGGCCGCCTATGGCCCGCAGACCGCCGGCGGCAGCCGGGCGACGCCGGCCAACTGGATGCCGCTGCGCCAGGTCGGCGCCGCGGCGCGGGTGCTGCTGGTCGACGCCGCGGCCAGGCGTTGGGGCGTGCCGGCGGACAGCGTCACCACCCGCTCCGGCCGGCTGCTGCACGCCGCTACCGGGCGCAGCCTGGGATATGGCGAGGTGGCGGCCGCGGCGGCGGCATTGCCGATGCCGGATCCGGGCAAGGTCCGGCTGAAGGATCCGGCCGAGTTCCGCATCATCGGCAAGCCGACCGGTGGCTGCGACAGCCCGAAGGTGGTGCGCGGTGAGCCGATCTTCGGCATCGACACCCGTCTGCCCGGCATGCTGTACGCGGTGTTCGAGCGCTGCCCGGTGTTCGGCGGCACGCTGAGATCCGCCGATCTCGATGCCGCCCGCAGCCAGCCCGGCGTGCGCCAGGTGTTCACGGTCAAGGGCAACGGCCGGCCGGAAAGCCTGGTCGACGGCGTGGCGGTGCTGGCGACCAACTGGTGGCTGGCCAACCAGGCGAGGCAGACGCTGAAGGTCGAATGGGACGAGGGGCCGGGCGCGGCCCAGAGCACCGAAGCCTACGACGCCCAGGCCAAGGCCCTGTTCGACGGCACGCCGCAGGCCGAGCTGTTCCGCGCCGGCGATGCCGAGGGCGCGCTGGCCCGGGCCGCGAAGCGGATCACGGCGGACTACGCCTATCCGTATCTGTCGCACGCGCCGCTGGAGCCGCAGAACTGCACCGCCCTATATCGCGAGGACGGCACGCTGGAGCTGTGGGCGCCGAGCCAGATGCCGCAGCGCGGCCGCGGTCTGGTGGCCGAGGCGCTGGGGCTGAAGCCCGAGGCGATCACCATGCACATGCCGCGCATCGGCGGCGGCTTCGGCCGGCGGCTGATGAACGACACTGTGGTGCAGGCGGCGGCGATCGCGCGGCAGGTGCCGGGCACGCCGGTCAAGCTGCTGTGGACCCGGACCGAAGATATCCAGCACGATTTCTACCGCCCGGCCGGCTGGCACCGCTTCACTGCCGGCTTCGATGCGGCCGGCAAGCCGACCGTGTTCACCAGCCATTTCGTCACCCTGACCCGGGGCGGCAAGCCGGTGTCGGGCGGCGAGTTCGACTTCCAGGAGTTGCCGGCCCTGCTGACGCCGAACCTGCTGTTCGCCCAGTCCGGCATCGACAGCGTGGTGCCGACCGGGCCGATGCGGGCGCCGCGATCGAACGGCCTGGCCTGGGCCTACCAGTCCTTCCTGGACGAGGTGGCGCAGGCGGCCGGCACCGAGCTGCCGACGCTGTTGCTCGGGCTGCTCGGCGAGTCCCGGGCGCTGCCGGCGCGGCAGGGGTCGCAGGTGCAGTTCCACACCGGCCGGGCCCGCGGCGTGATCGAGAAGGTGCTGGCGATGTCCAACTGGCCGGTCAAGCCGGCGGCCGGCAGCGCCAAGGGCTTCGCCTTCTACTTCTGCCATCTCGGCTATTTCGCCGAGGTGGTGGAGGCGGCGGTGGCGCCGGACGGCACGGTGCGGGTGCCGCGGGTCTGGGTGGCCGGCGACATCGGCAGCCAGGTCGTCAACCCGTCGGGCGCCGAGAACCAGGTCCGCGGATCGGTGATCGACGGGCTCGGCCAGGCGCTGGGCGGTCTCGCGATCAAGCTGACTGGCGGGCGGGTCGAGCAGGAGAATTTCGACAGCTACCCGCTGCCGCGCATCCCGGGCACGCCGGACATCACGGTCGAGTTCGTGAGAAGCGACTTCCCGCCGACCGGCCTGGGCGAGCCGGCGCTGCCGCCCGTGATCCCGGCGCTGTGCAACGCCGTCTTCGCTGCCACCGGCAAGCGGGTGCGGCAGCTGCCGCTGGATACGTCGGGCTTCACCCGGCCGGCATAGGCGTACAACGAAAAGGGGCGGCCCGAAGGCCGCCCCCTGTCGTCTCCACTGTGGCGAAGCCTCAGAACGTCGTCTCCGGCTGCGACCGCGACTGCTCGTCGCGCGGCAGCTCGGCGCCGGTCTGCTGGTCGATGAACTTCATCGACAGCTTGATCTTGCCGCGGTCGTCGAAGCCCAGGACCTTGACCTTGACCTCGTCGCCGACCTTCAGCACGTCCGCCACCTTGGCGACGCGGCCGGGCCGCATCTCCGAGATATGGACCAGGCCGTCGCGGCTGCCCAGGAAGTTGACGAAGGCGCCGAAATCGACCGCCTTCACCACCTTGCCGCTATAGACCTTGCCGACCTCGGGCTCGGCGACGATGCCCTTGATCCAGTTGATCGCCGCCTCGGCCGCCGTCTCGTCGACCGCCGCCACCTTGATGGTGCCGTCGTCCTCGATGTCGATCTTGGCGCCGGTGGTCTCGGTGATCTCGCGGATCACCTTGCCGCCGGTGCCGATGACTTCGCGGATCTTGTCCTTCGGGATCTGGAAGGTGGTGATCCGAGGGGCGTTCTTGTTGACCTCGCCGCGGGCCGCCGACAGCGCCTTGGACATCTCGCCCAGGATGTGGACGCGGCCCTCGCGCGCCTGCTCCAGCGCGATCTTCATGATCTCCTCGGTGATCGAGGTGATCTTGATGTCCATCTGCAGGCTGGTGATGCCGCGCTCGGTGCCGGCCACCTTGAAGTCCATGTCGCCGAGATGGTCCTCGTCGCCCAGGATGTCGGTCAGGACGGCGAAGCGGTCGCCCTCCTTGATCAGGCCCATGGCGATGCCGGCCACCGGGTTGGACAGTGGCACGCCGCCATCCATCAGCGCCAGCGACGTGCCGCAGACCGTGGCCATCGAGGACGAGCCGTTCGACTCGGTGATCTCCGACACCACGCGGATGGTGTAGGGGAACTGCTCCTTCGACGGCAGCACCGGGTGGATCGACCGCCAGGCCAGCTTGCCGTGACCGATCTCGCGGCGGCCCGGGCTGCCCATGCGCCCCGCTTCACCGACCGAATAGGGCGGGAAGTTGTAGTGAAGCATGAAGTTCTCGCGGTACTCGCCCTCGAGCGCGTCGACGATCTGCTCGTCCTGGCCGGTGCCCAGCGTGGTGACCACCAGCGCCTGGGTCTCGCCGCGGGTGAACAGGGCCGAACCGTGGGCCCGCTTCAGCACGCCGACTTCGGCGACGATCGGGCGGACCGTCTTGGTGTCGCGGCCGTCGATGCGCAGGCCGGTGTCCAGGACGTTGCCGCGGACGATGTCGCTCTCGAAATCCTTGAACACCTTGGAGCCGACGGCCAGCTCGGCGTCGTTGCCCTCAAGCAGGGCCAGCGCCTTCTGCTTGACCGCATCGACCGCGGCGTAGCGGTCCTGCTTGCGGACGATCTTGTAGGCGTCGCGCAGCTCGCCGGCGACGGCCTGGAACTTGCCGCGGACGGCGGCGACCTCGGCCGGCTCCTCGGTCAGGGCCCAGGGCTCCTTGGCGCACAGCTCGGCCAGCTCGATGATCGCCTGGATCACCTGCTTGGACGCGGCATGGCCGAAGGCGACGGCGCCGAGCATGATCTCCTCGGTCAGCTCATGCGCCTCGGACTCGACCATCAGCACGCCTTCGTCGGTGCCGGCGACCACGAGGTCGAGCTGGCTCTCGGCGGTCTGGGCGATCGTCGGGTTCAGCACGTACTGGCCGTCGATGTAGCCGACGCGGGCGGCGCCGATCGGGCCCAGGAACGGGATGCCCGAGATGGTCAGGGCGGCGGAGGCGCCGACCAGGGCCGCGATGTCCGGATCATTCTCCAGATCGTGGCTCAGCACCGTGGCGACGACCTGGGTCTCGTTGCGGTAGCTCGGGTGGAACAGCGGGCGGATCGGGCGATCGATCAGGCGGCTGACCAGCGTCTCGTTCTCGGACGGGCGGCCTTCGCGCTTGAAGAAGCCGCCCGGGATCTTGCCGGCGGCGAACGCCTTCTCCTGGTAGTTCACGGTCAGCGGGAAGAAGTCGAACTTCGACTTCTGCTTCGACCCGACCGCGGTGCAGAGCACGACGCTCTCGCCATAGGTGACGAGCACGGCGCCATCGGCCTGGCGGGCGATCTTGCCCGTCTCGAGGACCAGCTTGCGGCCGCCCCAGTTGATCTCTTTGCGATAGACGTTGAACATCGCTTTTTTTCCTTCATCGGACACCCCGTGCCGCAGCGGCCTATCGGGGTCGGGCCGCTCCAKGCCGGGCCCGGGGGCTAAAAACGACAAGCGCCGCCGGCAGGGTTGCCGGCGGCGCCGATGTCACGAAATCAGAGACTCTCTTCCGATCGTCATCCCCGCGAAAGCGGGGATCTCGTCACGTCCAAAGCGGATGGAGATTCCCGCTTTCGCGGGAATGACGTGGAAAGGAGAGTGCATGCGTCTGTTAGCGACGCAGACCGAGACGCTTGATGACCTCGTCATAGCGCGCGACGCTCTTGCGCTTGAGATAGTCGAGCAGGCGGCGGCGGCGGCCGACCATGATCAGAAGACCCCGACGGCTATGGAAGTCCTTCGAGTGGATCTTCAGGTGTTCGGTCAGGTTGGCAATGCGCTCGGACAGGATCGCGACCTGCACCTCCGGCGAACCGGTGTCCCCGGCCTTGGGGGCGTAGGCGCCAATGACTTCCTGCTTGCGCTCCGGCGTAATCGACATCGTGGTCTCCTGAATCAGAGGTTGAGGATGCGCACCGGCCGGATCTCGCCGCCGTCGATACGGGCCAGGGCCACGGGGGCGTCCCCGCAGGTGGCCAGAACGATGGCGTCCGGGTTGTCCGGATCGAGATCGAGGGCGGCGATCCGCTCCCGATCCGAGCGCCGCAGCAGCGCGACCGACTGGCCGTGCCGCATCCGTTGCGCTTCAGCTTCCGTCAGGGCCACCGCCGGGATGTCGTCCAGCGGGGTCTCGACCGGAAGCAGAATGCCGTCGAGGGCCGATTGCTCGGCCCCCGGCTGCTTGGCTAGCGCGTCGATATGCTCCAAGGGGACCGCGTCGTCAAGGCCGAAGGGCCCGACTCGCGTGCGGCGCAATGCGACGATGTGTCCCACCGTGCCGAGGGCGATGGCGATGTCGCGGGCCAGGCCACGCATATAGGCGCCCTTGCCGGACTGCACGTCGAAGGTGGCGTGGTCGCGGTCCGGGATCTCGGCCAGGCGCAGATCGTCGATCCGGATCAGCCGCGGCGCCAGCTGCACCGCCTCGCCGGCGCGGGCCAGATCGTAGGCACGCTCGCCATCGACCTTGATCGCGGAGAAGGCCGGCGGCACCTGGCTGATCTCGCCGATGAACCGCGGGATGATCGCGGCGATGGCGTCGGGCTCGGGGCGCGCGTCGCTGGTCGCGGTGACCTGGCCCTCGGTGTCGTCGGTGTCGCGCGCTTCGCCCCAGCGCACGGTGAAGCGGTAGGTCTTCTCGCCGTCCATGGCGTAGGGCACGGTCTTGGTCGCCTCGCCCAGCGCGATCGGCAGGATGCCGCTGGCCAGCGGGTCCAGTGTGCCGGCATGGCCGGCCTTCTCGGCATCGAAGATCCGGCGGATGCGGCCGACCACCTGGGTCGAGGTAACGCCGACCGGCTTGTCGACCACCACCCAGCCATGGACCGGGCGGCCGCGCTTTCTACGCGCCATCGGCGTCGTCCGCCTTGCCGTCCGACGGATCTTCGTCGTCATCGGATAGGTCGCGGGCGATCACGTCCTGGTGCAGCAGCGTGTTGATCTTCTGCGCATAGTCGAACGAGGTGTCGGCCTGGAAGCTGAGCTGGGGCGTGTGGCGCAGCCGGACGGTCTTCGCGACCAGGCCGCGCAGGAAGGATGCGGCACGGCGCAGCGCCGGCAGCACGACGTCCATCTTGTCGCCGTTCAGTGTGGTGACGAAGACGGTGGCGTGCTTCATGTCCGGGCTGGGCCGGACCTCGGACACGGTGATCGAGACGCCGGCGAGGTCGGGGTCATGCATCTCGCCGCGCAGCAGGATCGCGGCCAGGGCGTGACGCAGTTCCTCACCAACGCGCAGCTGGCGTTGGCTCGGGCCGTTGGCAGTGGTGTGTCGCATGGGGTCGTTCTCAAAACGCCGCGGTCCGGCATAGCCGGACCGGGGGAAGGATCCATCCGCCGCCGATCGAGGATAGTCCCGATCGGCGACGGTGGTGCAGGAAATCAGGAAGTCCGGCTTTAGAGCTGCCGGATTTCCTCGACCAGCTCGAAGCACTCGATCACGTCGCCGGTGCGCATGTCGTCGTAATTCTCGAAGGCCATGCCGCACTCGTAGCCCTCGCGCACTTCGCGGACTTCGTCCTTGAAGCGCTTCAGGGTCTTCAGCGTGCCCTCGTGGATCACGACGTTGTCGCGCAGCAGGCGGACACCAGAACCGCGCTTGACCACACCGTTGGTGATCATGCAGCCGGCGACCTTGCCGACCTTGGTGATGTTGAACACCTCGCGGATCTCGGCATTGCCGATGTAGTTCTCGCGCATCTTCGGCGCCAGCAGGCCGGTCAGGGCCGCCTTCACGTCGTCGATCACGTTGTAGATGATCGAGTAGTAGCGGATCTCCACACCGTCGCGCTTGGCCATCTCCCGCGCCTGCGGGTTGGCGCGGACATTGAAGCCGATCAGCATGGCGCCGGTCGACGCGGCGAGGGTGACGTCGCTCTCGGTGATGGCGCCGACCGCGGAGTGCAGCACCCGCACCTTCACCTCGACATTGTCGCCCGCAGCCTTCTCCAGCGAACCGGCGATGGCTTCGACCGAACCCTGCACGTCACCCTTGATGATGACCGGCAGCTCCTTCGCCTCGCCCTCGCGGATCTTCTCGAACATCTGCTCGAGCGAGCCGCGCGCGGTGGCGACATGGGACGCCTCGCGGCGCTTGCGGGTGCGGAACTCGGTGATCTCGCGGGCCCGGCTCTCGCTGTCGACGACCACGAAGTCGTCGCCGGCGAGCGGCGTGCCGTTGAGACCCAGGACCTCGACCGGCTGGGCCGGGCCCGCCGATTTCAGGTTCTGGCCGCGATCGTCGAGCAGGGCGCGCACACGGCCCCATTCGCCGCCGGTGACGAAGATGTCGCCGACCTTGACGGTGCCGCGCTGGACCAGGACGGTCGCGACCGAGCCGCGGCCGCGCTCCAGCTTCGCCTCGATCACCGAGCCTTCGGCCGGACGGTCCGGGTTGGCCTTGAGGTCCAGCACCTCGGCCTGCAGCAGGATGGCCTCGACCAGCTTGTCGAGGCCGGCGCCGGTCTTGGCCGAGACCGGGACGTCGAGCGTCTCGCCGCCCATGTCCTCGACCACGATCTCGTGCTGCAGCAGCTCGGTGCGCACGCGCTCGGGCTTGGCGTCGGGCAGGTCGATCTTGTTGATCGCGACGATGATCGGCACGCCCGCGGCGCGGGCGTGGCGGATGGCTTCGACCGTCTGCGGCATGACGCCGTCATTGGCGGCCACCACCAGCACGACGATGTCGGTGGTGTTGGCGCCGCGGGCCCGCATCTCGGTGAAGGCGGCGTGGCCCGGCGTGTCGATGAAGGTGACGCGCTGGCCCGATGCGACCTGCACCTGATAGGCGCCGATGTGCTGGGTGATGCCGCCGGCCTCGCCGGACACCACGTTGGTGTGCCGCAGCGCATCCAGCAGCGAGGTCTTGCCGTGGTCGACATGGCCCATGATGGTGACGACCGGGGGCCGCGGCTGCAGGTTCTCCGCCGCGTCCTCGTCGCCGCGCATGCCGATCTCGACGTCGGATTCGGCCACGCGCTTTACCTTATGTCCAAATTCCGCCACCACCAGCTCGGCGGTGTCGGCATCGATCGACTGGGTGATGGTGGCCATCACGCCCATGCGCATCAGCGACTTGACCACGTCGCCGCCGCGCTCGGCCATGCGGTTGGCCAGCTCCTGCACGGTGATGACCTCGGGGATGATCACCTCGCGGGAGAACTTCTCCTGGTTCTGGCTCAGCTGGGCCAGGCGCTCGCGTTCGCGGGCCCGACGCATCGCCGCCAGGCTGCGGCCGCGGGTCTCGCCGTCGTCGCTGAGGGCCTGAACCACCGTCATCTTGCCGGAGCGGCGCTTCGGCTCGGACTTGCCGGGGCCGGGCGCGCGCCGGGGCGGGCTGGCCGGCGC